>JBLIRP010000061.1:0-24930 GCA_049472355.1 bacterium
GACGAGGTGAAGAAATGTGTTGAATGCCTGGAAAAGGAAGCCCAGGTGATCATCGAAAAGCTAATGCGTTGTGGTTGATATTGCACATGGGCTTGAGAGTGTACTGGATCGGGGTGCTTTAGCATTTTCTCCATTGGTTTTGGCTTATCGATGAAATGATGGGGGCCTTTCATTCACCCAGAAGCACTCTTAGAGTTTCTTGCAGATTATGTCTATCTTTTTCCCCGAGCCTTCCAAGCTTTTTGAGGACAAGCCCTTTCTCTACAGTGGTAAAAATCGGCTTGATAACAGAGGGCTTAAGAAGGCCGGCCTGTTTCCATTGCATGACAGTGACTTCACCAAAAGAGGCTGAGGGTCTAATCTGGCTGGTCGCAGCCATGAGGATAAGGTCGGGGCGCTCCCGGTGATAAGCACTGGAACTGATAACAATGGCAGGGCGCTTTTTGCTCTTCGATTGATCTGTAAAAGGAAATGGGACGAGAACGGCATCCCCAAAGTCATAATTGATCATAGTCTGCGTCATCAGGGTTATCCCATACCTCACGGAAGGCATTTTCGGAAAGCTTGGTGGCTGCCTGGGTCAAACGCCGATCTCCATCACGCTGGCGTAAGAAGTCTACGAAGTCTTCCACCTGAGCGACTCTTTCAGGGGGCAGATTGGAGATCTTCTCGATGAGACTTTGCTTTTGCTGAATAGTGATTTTCATATTCTGTTTTATATTCATGATACACTCCATTATTAATCAATCAGAGGATGTCAATTGTCAATTTGAATAGGCCTTTATGCTGATCCACACACTTTTTTTAATTGTAGTATCTTTTGTCTAATATGTAAAGAAGGGAGGACTGCAGGGGATGGTTCAAAATATAGATGATACGGGGTCTTGAGGGTAGGGAATTTACATAATCCTTCTATTGAGGTTCCTTACCCTTTGCAGTGAGGAGGGCGACAGGGAAGCGGGTGAGGATGGCGCCAATGGGGATCGACCCCTGGTGGCTGATTTTTTCGCCAGTGAGGGCATTGTTCCAGGTGGATGGGGCGCCCTCGGGCATGAGCAGGCGGGTGTCCTGCCAGACCTCCTCGCCGAAGGGGTACTGCCCCTCCTTTATGATGGAGGTGAGGAACCGGGGCGCCACGCTGATTGTCCAGTTGCTCTGGTGATTTCGTGCAAAGGCGATCACGCTTTCCGCGTGTGCGCCTTCCGCCCTGAGGGGGATGTAGGCCCCGTGCTGGAACGTATCGAGAAGCTTCTTTCGGGCCTTGAGGCAGCGGTGGATGAGAAAGAGCTTGATCCTGCCGTCCTCCCTGGTCTCCAGCACTTCATCGACAAGGCCGGGGAGGTCCCGGGCCTCCCGCGCACTGATGTCCTTGAGGATGTGCATCCGTTTTTTGAAATCAATGGGCCTGCGGTTGTCCGGATCAACCAGGGTGAGGTCCCACAGTTCGGTCCCCTGGTAGAAGTCGGGCACCCCCGGGCTCGTGATCTTGAGGAGGGTCTGGGAGAGGGAGTTGAAGATTCCATAGAAGGCGACCTTCCTCTGGAAGGGGAGAAACTCCTTTAGAAAGAGGTTGTCATCCGCGGGGCTCAGGAGCCCTTCCACGAAACCGGTGCAGGCATCCTCGTATTCGGTGTCGGGCTTGATCCATGCGGTGTGGCGCTTCGCCTCCCGGACCGCCTTGATCATATACTCCTTGAGGCGCTTTGTGAGGCTTTCCATGTCAGGATCGCCGAAGGGGAGCACCCCGAGAAGGGTCTGATAGAGGAAGTATTCGTCGTTTTCGTCCGGCATGGGCACGTCGTTCCCCCTCTTTTTCTTCCTCCTGTTGATTCGGGCCCAGTGCTTCAGATGGGTCTCCCACTCGAAGGGGATCTCGGAGAGCACGTTGATCCGGGCCCTCACGTCCTCACCCCTTTTTGTGTCGTGGGTCGAGGTGGCGTTCATGGAGTGGGGGAGGGTGGTGGCCCGGTAGGTGTTGAACCCGTGGAATTCCTCGGCAGTCATCCCGAATCGCTGGGGGTCCCCGCCCACCTCGTTCAGGGAGATGAGCCGGTTGTAGATGTACAGGACCGTGTCCTCGAATCCCTTGGCCATCAAGGGGCCGGTGAACTGCTGGAAGCGCATGATGAAGTCCATCAGGTGCCCCCTTTCCTCCTCGGTGAGGTGGTCGGAAAAATCCAAGGAAAAGAATTTCTCGATATAATTCATCTCGTAGAAAAGGTCGGGGTTTCGCCTTCGGGCGTCGTGAATCGCCTTCTCGATGTGCGCCTTGTCCGATTCGGTGAATGAGCGCTGGTTGATGTAGGAGCGGTAGACCGGGAAGAAGCTCATCACCTCCACGAGCGCCCTTTTCAGTGCATAGAGGGTGATATCCCTCCCATACCGGTCCCTTCCCGCGATCCTCTTCATGATGTGGGCGAGGTTGTCGATGTTTCCCGCCATGTGCTTTCCGATGATGAGCCGCTTTTTCTCGCTCACCAGTTCCTGATACGAGGTCTTGAGGCCGGTGAACCCGTAGTATATCTTGATGAACGCCCGCTGGTTATCTTGTTTGCAGAAGATCCCGTTCACCTGGTTCGTGAAGTCGTACCCGGTGGTGCCCTGCACCGGCCAGGAGGGGGGAACCGTTTCATCGACATCCAGGATCTTCTCCACCACGAGGTAGAGGTGGTTTGCCTGCTCCCTGATCCTCTCCAGGTAGGTTGCCGGGTCGCACAGCCCGTCGATATGGTCGATGCGAAGACCGTCGAATGTCCGCTCGCGTACGAGCCTGAAGATCAGCTCGTGGGTGTGGGAAAAGACGGCCTCGTCCTCCACCCTCAGTGAAATGAGCGCATTGATATTGAAGAACCTCCGGTAATTGATCTCCTCGGCCGCCACCTTCCAGAACGAGAGCCGATAGGGCTGTTCTGCAAGGAGGTCATCGAGAAGGGTGAAGCTTTCCGGCTTGCCCTTTTCCCCGTTGAAGAGCCTGATATTTGCATCCATGAACCCCCTGATCGCCTGGTTCCCGGTGTAGAGCTCCCACAGCATCCCCTTTGCGTGTCCCACCTGGTCGTACTCGGGGTTTGTCTGCGGGAGGGAGGCGAGGGATTCGAGGAGGTGGAGGGAGCCGAGCAGCCTCAAGAGATCGGGATCGCCCTTGCCGATGTTTGCCTCGAGCCCTTCGATGTTGTGAGCGAACACCCGGGCATACGATTCGAGTCTCAGGGGGAGCCGGAGGGAGTAGTAGGTGACGCCCAGTCCGATTTCGTCATACCGTAGCTGGATCTCCGCATCCTCCAAAGATTCGGCGTAGAATTTCCCCAGAAAGGGGGCGAGGACCCTCCCCTTGAGGCTGTCGTAGAAATGGTTCCAGTTGATGTCGAAGAAATGGTAAAAGGGTGAGATCTCCCTGTTCTCGAGGACATCCATGAGCATCTCGTTCTGGCTGTCATAGGCCATGTGGTTGGGCACGATGTCCTGAAGCCACCACATGCTGTTTTTCTTGACCTCGGCAACGAGGGATTCGAATGCCGCGTGATCTCCCAGTTCGGGATTCAACCGGTTGGGGTCCACCACGTCATACCCGTGCATGCTCCCCGCCCTCACCTTGAATACAGGGGATGCATAGAGATCGGAGATGCCCAGCGCCGCAAGGTAGGGGATGATCTTTTTTCCCTCCCGAAAACCGAAGGAGGGGTTGAACTGGACCCGGTAGGTGGCGGTGGGGATGTGCATCAGAGGATCCTCACCCCCAGGTGGTCCCCCAGCTTTCTGAAATGCCCCACCCACGTCCTTGCATCCTCCGCATCCCCTGCCGCCTTTTCCTCCATCTCGGCAAGGAGGCTTTTGCCTGCGGAGAAGTAGATATTCTGCGCCTTCCACATGTTGAGGTGCAGGGAAAGCGGCTTGAGGACCCCCAGCAGGGATTCGACCGATTCAAGGTACGAGGGATCCTGCGGGTTACGTTCGAATTCCTCCATCACTGCATTAACCCGGTTGCTTACCAGGAAACCGAGGGTCGTTTTGTCGACACTGAATCCCTCCGCCCGGACCTTTTCCACCGTTTTCCGGATTTGTTGCAGATCGAGGATTTCCTCCTGCAGGGCATCCAGCAGGTCGGAGGTGATGATGAACTCCTCCGTGAGGGCGAGCACCTTCGGAAGGGGGATGTGCAGGTTCCGCATCACCTGGATGATGGAGTAGTGGTGTTCGTTGATCTGCCGCAGGGACCCCTCCACCTCCCGCAGGGTTTCGTGGAGGATCTGTCGGAGGACCCGCCGCTGCTCGTCCTTGAACAGGTGCCATAGCGAGCAGGTGCTGGTGTCGAAATATCGTTCGATGGATCGGATGGTCTCCGCGATGTCGCCCCGTGCAAATGCCTCCTTGATCTCCCGGTGCATGGAGCCGAAGGATTCCTCTCCCATGAATGTGCGGACCCCCCCCACCAGGTTGTGATCCCCAAGGTGCACCACGGCGAAGCTGATCAGGCTCTCCTCCACGGTGACAATGGAGCGGACCGCTGCCTTTCCTATGGCCAGCTTCTGCTTGCCCGCAGCCTCCTGCTCGTAGGTCTCGTTTCGTATGGTATAGGTGTAGACCTCTCTGGTATCGGAATACTCCTCAAACAGTGATGACACGGCATGGTGCACCCCCACCCGCACCAGGTCGAGGACCATGGGCCGGACTAATTCCTTGTAGATGCGCCCGCCGTTGTGGTGTTCAGGGATGTTGCTCTCCGCACGCTCAAGGAGCCTGATGTAGGTCGCCTCCAGGGAGAGGCCGCTCACCTCCTGCGCGAGCTGCATGGCCCGGGCGGCGAACTGCATGACCTGGACCGATTCGGCGCCGGATATATCGTCAAAGAACCATCCGCAGCTTGTATACATCAGCATGGCGTGCCGCTGCATCTCGAGGAGCTTCAGGCAGGTCACCTGTTCCTCTGCGATCAACTCCCTGGTGGCGTGCTGATTGAGGAAACGTTCCATCCCTTCGGGGGAGCGGTCACGAATGACCGCGATGTAGTCATCACGCGCCTGCCACGGGTCCTTTATCATGCGGGAGATCTGGTCTTCATACACATGGACGAGGTTGTCCCTCAGCCAGTCCATGGCCCCCCTCAGTGTGGAACGCCACTGCCGGTTCCATCCCGGATGGTTCCCGGCTGCGCACCCGCAGTCGTTTCTCCACCGCTCCACCCCATGCACGCAGCTCCACGAGGAGTTTTCAAAAATTTCCACCTCGTGGGCGGGGGGGTGGTGTTCCAGGTATTCACCGAACACGGTGATCCGAGCGAGATTCTTGGAGGCAAGGTGATAGAGGCAGTAGGCGAGGGCCATGTCCCCCAGGTGGTAATGGTGGCCGTAGGTTTCCCCGGCGGTCGCCACGTGCACGAGCTGAGGTGACGGCTGGTCGGAGAAGCCGCTCAGCAGCCGGCGGGCAAAATGCTCCCCGTTTTTGAGAATGTCCTTAAAGGCAATGTCCCTGGATATGGGACCGTCATAGAAAAACAGGACGATGTCCCTGCCTGAAGGCAGGCGGCACACATACGGCATCTTGGGGTCGATGCGCGCTCCGCTCACCTCGTTCCACTGTGCCTCGCCGATCCTCCTCACCTGCCGGGCCTGGCGAGGTGCAAGGATCGAGAAGGCGATGCCCTGCTCCGCCATGATATCGAGTGATTCGAGGTCTACCGCCGTCTCCGGAAGCCACATGCCCTCCGGTGTTCTGCCGAAGCGTGATTCGAAGTCCCTGACCCCCCAGATGACCTGGGTCCGCTTGTCCCGCTCGTTTGCAAGGGGCATGATCATGTGATTGTAGCAATGCGCAATGGCGGTGCCGTGCCCTGAAAAGGTGTCCCGGCTCATGGTGTCCGCCTCCAGGATCGCCCGGTAGATGCCCGGCTCGTTTCTCTCCAGCCAGGTGAGCAGGGTGGGGCCGAAATCGAAGCTTATCCTGGAATAGTTGTTGACGATGTCGATGATCTTCCGATCCTGGCCCAGGATGCGGGAGGCGGTGTTCGGGCCGTAGCACTCCGCAGTGATTTTTTTGTTCCAGTCATGGTAGGGATAGGCGGAATCCTGGAGCTCCACCTCCTCGAGCCAGGGGTTCTCCCTGGGCATCTGGTAGAAATGACCGTGGATGCAGATATGCCGGTCCATGCTCAGGTCTCCCCCGCATATATGACAAAGCAGAACGGCCCGGCAGTGATTTCGCACCCCTTGGCGATATGATCGGGCATCGATACCCCCGGTCCCATCCATTGCTCCTCCGTGGAGTCGAGGAGCTTTTTCCATGTGCCCTTCAGGGAATCCAGGCGCACTGAGGTTTCCCTGTCCTCGATATTGACCAGGGCGAGGATATGATCCTTTTCATGCCGGCGGATGAGTTGGACGAGGTTGCTCCCCTCGATCCGCCGGATGCTCAGCGCGTCCTTGTCCAGGCGGGAGAGGGCGGGGGACTTCTTTCTCAGCCGGATCAACGCCGCATAGAAGGCACGAAGGGCCCGGTGTTTTCCCTGGGTGCGTTTCTCCCAGCAAAGCCTCGACCGCAGGAAGGTGTCCTGCTCCTGGGGATCGGGGGGCTCCCCCTTCCAGCAGAAGGATGCAAACTCCCTTTTCCGCCCTTCGCGCACCGCCTTGATGAGTGCTTCGTCGGAGTGATCGATGAAGTAGAGGAAGGGGGACTCCTCGCCATACTCCTCCCCCATGAACAGAAGGGGTATATACGGGGAGAGGAGGAGGATCCCTGCCGCGCACTTCAGGGCCTCGAAGGACACGAGCTGCGCGAGTCGCTCCCCGAGCATCCTGTTTCCCACCTGGTCGTGGTTCTGGATGAAGGCCACGAAACGGTTGCCGGGGATATCCCCGGAGGGGCTTCCGTGGTGCCGCTTCCGGTATGCCGAATAATCCCAGGAGTAGACGAACCCCTCACGATATGCCTTGACGAGGTGGTCGACCTTCCCGAAATCTGCGTAGTATCCCTCCCTTTCACCGGTAAGGAGGGTGTGCACCGCATGGTGGAAGTCGTCGTTCCACTGCGCATCGATGGCGTATCCCCCCTCATTCCGTTTCCGTACCACGCGCACATCGTTGAGGTCGCTCTCCGCCATGAGATGGAATTCCCTTCCCTGTGCGCGGGAGAACTCCTCCACCCGCTCGGCAAGCTCTGCAAGGATGTGCTTGGCACCCGTATCGAAGATGCCGTGTACGGCATCGAGCCTCAATGCATCGATATGGTAGTGCTCGCACCAGTGCAGGGCGTTCCGGATAAAGAACTCCCTTACCTCGTCACTCCAGGCATCGTCGAAATTGATCGCCTTGCCCCAGGGGGTGTTGTATTTTCCGGTAAAATAAGGCCCGAACTCGTGGGTGTAGTTCCCCTCCGGACCGAGGTGGTTGTAAACCACATCCAATATTACGGCAAACCCGCGTGCATGGCAGGTGTTCACCAGCCTCCTCAATCCCTCGGGACCCCCATAGGAGTGTTGCGCGGCAAAGGGGTACACCCCATCGTACCCCCAGTTCCGCTCCCCGGGAAACTGGGCCACCGGCATGATTTCAACGGCGTTCACCCCGAGGTCCGCCAGGTCGTCGAGCCGTTCGATCACCGCATCGAAGGTGCCCTGTGGGGTGAAGGTGCCCACGTGAAGCTCGTATATCAGCATGGCTTCAAGTGGTATACCCTGCCACTCATGGTCCTCCCAGCGGAAGGCGCCATGGTCCACGACCACGGAGGGGCCGTGGACACCCTCCGGCTGGAAGTGGGATGCCGGGTCAGGCCTTCGGGGGCCGTCATCCAGCCGGTAGAAATAGCGGGTCCCCGGACGGACATCCGGCACCGTGCAGTGCCAGTATCCCTTCTCCAGCCCGGCAAGGGGAATCGAGCGTTCCCGAGGGTGCACGATATCCACATGCACCTCGCGCGCAAAGGGCGCCCAGAGGAGGAACGAGCACTCCCCATTGCCATGGCAGCATGCGCCGATTATTTTGTCTGATTGAGATTTCATTGATCCCTGCCTATTAAAGGGCTCTGATTCTCCATGGGTGCAGGCGATTCTCTTCGAATCCGGTTTCTCTCGATCCGGTTTTGACGATTTCCTGAAGGGCCGTTGATCCACCACGCACTATCTTTAATCTCTGAGGGTTTAATTCCGCGCCCCTTGGGGCGAGCCACAAAATTCGTTTTAATACCCCGCTGCTTGCGGCGGGGTAGTTTATTGAGGCTATCACTTTTTGCCATGCAAAGGCAATGTCTGTTCGCGCTCATGTCAGCGCTCATGCCCTTTCTATATTGATCGGAACTTCAGCATGGGAGGTCCCTTGTTTCAGTTACGGATTTTTGAGTGGTTTCAGATTTGTCACGTTGAGCACCAGGATCAAGAAAGGATACTGGAAAGGCTGTTGGCATGGATCAAGATAAGAGAAGGATAAGCGGGAGGGCCATAGAGCAATTTCCTGATATATATTGACAAAACAGGTGGCCCACGATAACATTTTTATAGATGATCAACAGATATCGGACCAATTATCATGCGTAGGGGTCTTCTCTGACAATTATCATTGACGATATAATTTGGCTGGATACCATTATAGAAAAACTTGCATGGAAACACGGTATCCTTCCATATGAGGTTGACGAGGTATTATCAGGTAAGAGCAGGATATTTAAGAGAGAAAGTGGCACAATCGAAGGGGAAGATTTATATAATGCACTCGGGAGAACAAAGGCCGGACGTTACATTTCGGTATTTTTTATTAGGAAGCTTGGGAATAAGGCCTTAATCATAACAGCAAGGGATATGAACCAGCGGGAGCGAAGGCGTTATGAAAAAAAGTAAACATCAGGAAATGACTATATCGGAAGCAAGCGATTTTTTTGATGAACATGATATATTTGAGTTCAATGATGTAAGAGAAGTGAAAGATATAGACTTTAAAATACCAAAAAAGAGATACATCGGGTTGGATATGGAGTTATTTCAGAAGATACGGAATAAGGCAAAGAAACTTCATAAAAGTGAGGAATCGCTGATAAAAGAGTGGCTGACGGAAAAGGTTGGATGATTTTTCGCATGTTTTTGAAGTCAACCGGCTCTCATTACCGAATTGTCTGCGCGAAATGAGGATTGTCGCTATCACCAATGTTCCGCTTGAATTTTTATCTCCACAAAAATGGAAGTCCAATCTATTGCCTAGTATCTGTCATCGAAGCAGATTCCAACATCATCGAGAGGACAGCGGCGGTGAGGCGTCCACATCCTCTACCTTGAAAGACTCCCTGCAACAGATTTCTTTGGCAAGGAGTGATTGCAGGATGAGCACATCAAGGGGGGATGGTCCGGGGAAGCACATCGATCCTATTTTTCGCCGTGGCCGTTGAAGGCGCTGATGATATCCCATGCCTCCTGCGCGGTCTCGACGTACTGAACAAGATCCAGGTCCTGGGGGTCAATGGTGCCTTCCTGGGCCATGACCTCGAAGTTAAAAACCCGTTTCCAGTATTCCTTGCCGAAGAGGAGCACAGGGATCTGCTTTATCTTTTTCGTCTGGATGAGGGTCAGGGCATCGAACAATTCATCGAGGGTTCCGAATCCACCGGGAAAGATGACCAGGGCCTTGGCCCTCATGAGGAAGTGCATCTTGCGAATGGCAAAGTATTGGAACTGAAAGCTGAGCTCGGGCGTTACGTAGGGATTGGGGGCCTGTTCCTCGGGGATGACGATATTGAGTCCGATGCTCATTGCACCCACCTCGTTCGCCCCCCTGTTTGCAGCCTCCATGATACCCGGTCCGCCCCCGGTGATGATGACATAGGCGCGCCGTTCATTGGTCTGGCTCGAAGAGGAGACGATCCGCGCGAATTCCCGTGCCGCTTCGTAATATCTGCTCTTTTCAAGCCTTCGCCAGGCAATTTCGACCTGCTTGGCGAGCTGCGGGTCCGAGGGATTGCGCGATGCAACCTCCTTTGCCTCCTCGTACCGGGCCCTCGCTATCTTGGGGTCCATGATCCGCGAGCTCCCGAATACGACGATGGTGGAGTCGATCCCCTTCTCCTTCAGGATGAGGTCCGGTTTATACAGCTCGAGCTGGAGCCGCACCGGCCGTAATTCCTCGCGCAGCAGGAATTGCTCATCCGCATAGGCGAGACGGTAGGTGGGTGAGCTTGTCTGGGCCGTGGTTTCAACGGTCTCTGCCGCCTTGGCCTCCTCCTCGGCGCTCGGGAATATCCCCCCACCGTTATCGTCATCCATTATCGGTCCCCTTTTCGCAGTGTCGATCAAATGAACATGGTAAAGGAATTGGAAAACACAGGGCATTCTAACACACCTCCGGCCCCATCTCAAATTGGAGCAATGCGGTGGCAAGCCGTTGTCAATCCGGGCAGCAACCCTGATTTTATGTGGTAGTGCTCAGCGGATATATGCATGGAGTGAATATGGATGCTGAGATTCCCTGCGCAAAGGTTCAAACGTGGAATTGCTGCAATCCGGTCAATTCTCATGTTGACCTTGTATCTTCGCGGGCAGAAATGTTTACGGAGCGATAGAGGGAATAATCCCTTTTCTTCATTGACAAACATGGTATCATGGATGAAATACAGGGGCCTTTGTATACACTATGCCTATGTCGCGTATCGATACATTCATCCGTCAGGTGACCACCGAGTCGCGCTTTGCCTCACAGGTCGCGGTTCATCGCTATCTGCCGCCTGCGCAGGCGCAGTATGGTGATCTGCGCCTCAATGAAGGATTGAGAAAGGTGCTCGAAGATGCCGGGGTCAGCCGTGTGTGGAGCCACCAGAAGGAGGCGGTCGAGGCAATCCGAAGCGGCATGAACGTCGTGGTGATGACACCCACGGCAAGCGGCAAGACCCTCATTTACACCATACCGGTCATCGAATCCATATTGGGGCAACCGGAGAGCACGGCACTCTATATCTTCCCCTTGAAGGGGTTGGAGCAGGACCAGGTCAACAACCTCAACAGCCTCCTTTCGGCACTCGATATCCGTCCGGAGCGGAAGAAGGGGGAGCGGACCCCGCTGCAGGCAGCCGAGATATACGACGGGGACACCCCTGCCCACCGGAGGAAAAAGATCAGGGAGCGCACGCCGAACGTCATTTTTACCAATCCGGACATGCTCCACCTCGCCATCAATCCGTTCCACGCAAAATGGGAGGGATTTTTCAGGCATCTCCGGTACGTGGTGATTGATGAAATACACTCCTACCGGGGTGTCTTCGGCTCCAACGCCGCCCATGTATTTCGAAGGCTCAGGCGAATCTGCCGGTATTACGGGAGCAGCCCCCTGTTCATCACCTCCTCGGCTACCATTGCAAATCCGAGGGAATTGGCGGAAAACCTCATCGGTCTCCCCTTTCGGGAGATCTCCGAAAGCGGTGCACCCCTTGGGGGAAAGCACTTCATCTTCGTCAATCCTCCACCGGACCGCAGCCCCTATACGGAGACCACCCATCTGTTCGTTTCGTGTCTTCGTGCCGGCCTGAGGACCATCCTCTTCACCAGGGCGCGCAAGATAACCGAGCTCATCTATACCTGGGCCGTGCAGCAGGCGGGCGAACTCGCCCCCCTGATCAGCCCCTACCGGTCGGGGTTCCTGCCCAAAGAGCGCAGGATCATCGAGCAGCGTCTTTTTCAGGGCGAGTTGATGGGGGTGGTCACCACCAGCGCCCTGGAGCTGGGGATCGACATCGGGGGGCTGGATGTCTGCATCCTGGCGGGATACCCCGGCTCAATCGCCAGCACCTGGCAGCGCGCAGGGAGGGTGGGAAGGCACGGCGATTCGTCGGCCGTGTTGATGGTGGCCATTCGGGATGCCCTGGATCAGTACTTCATGCGCCACCCCGATGCCTTTTTCGGAAAGAGCCACGAGGAGGTGATCGTGGACCCGAACAATCCAAGACTGCTCAAAAGGCACCTCCCCTGCGCAGCGGCGGAGATCTATCTTCGCGAGGACGATCCGGTCTACGACGTGCCTGCGCTCAAGCCCCTGATCGAGGAGCTTGCGGCATCAGGGGAGATGAATCCGGGAAAACGGGGGGACATCTGGTTTCCCAGGAACAGGCACCCCCAGCGCGAGGTGGGCATCCGGAGTATCGGGGAGCCCTGGGGCATCTTCCTGGAGTCGGGGGAAAGGATCGGGGAACTCGATGCAACCCGGGTGTTCGGCGAGGCATTCCCCGGTGCGATCTACCTGCACCAGGGACGGCAGTACAGGATCACCCGTCTCGATCCCTTAAAAAAACGGGCGTTGTGCACCACTGCGGATGTCCACTACTATACCCACGCCCTGAGCAGCAAGCAGACACGGGTCCTGTCCGAAGAGGAATCGCAACGGCTCCCGGCGCTCATCGTCCACCGGGGGAACCTCGCCATGACCCAGCGGGTTACCGGGTATGAGAGGCGCAGGATGTATGATGGGACCAGGATATCACGGCACACCCTGGATATGCCGGAGAGCCGCTTCGATACGGAGGGGCTGTGGATGGCGCTCGATCAGGATGCAATGCGTACCCTGGCATCGAACGGGCATGACCTTGCCGGAAGCCTCCACGCCGTCGAGCACGCCGCCATCAAGTGCATTCCCCTCTTTGCCATCTGTGACAAGGGGGACATCGGCGGCCTGAGCTATGCCTCCTATCCTGTGTATGCACGGCCGACCATCTTCATCTACGACGGCTACGAGGGAGGGATTGGGTTCACGAAGAGGGGGTTTCATCGCATCGAGGATCTGCTCAAGGCCACCCTCGCCCTCATCAGGGAGTGTCCCTGCGAGGGAGGATGCCCCGCCTGCGTCCAGGACCCCCTGTGCGGCTCCGGAAACGACCCGCTCGACAAAAAAGGGGCGATCCTCGTGCTTTCCCTTTGCCTGGGTCCAGCCTCGTCCGCCAAACCTGATTCCATGGAGAGCGCCGGTTAAATCCATTCATTCCAGGAGGTCTAAAGACGAAGAAAATGCTGCAGGAAGGTACTCTCCATCTATGAACTATGTGGATGTTTCTTTGACCATAATGACGGATGCTCAGGAATCACGATAATCAGGGTCGCTGTTCCTGCCCCTTTTCATACTCGTTCTTGATCCTCTCCAGGGCGATGTCGTCTATCTTCTTCCCCGTGGCCTTCTCGGCGGCATCCCTGATATACTCGTTTTCAAGGTGATCAACCGCCCTGGGAAGCCTCTCGGTGATCAGTTCGGTGCCAAAAACAACGATCATCGAAACCAGGGCGCAGAAGAGGATTATGTAGAGATACAATTTCATATCCCTTTTTGAGATCATTTTCTTGTATCCTTACCATTGAAAAGTGGTCCGCACCTCATCAATTTTTCCTCATATACTTATCGAACCCTGGCGAGGATTTCTTTACCCCGGTGCTATTGTTTTTGGGAAACGTCCAATTCATTATGAGGAGAAGGGGAATCCACCTTCGCGAAAGACGTTGAGCAATAAATTTGCCTACGGGGCGGCAGTTACGTGAGGCTGTCGGGGAAAGTCGGGAATAATTACCGATTAGCCCTGATGCTCAAGGCCTGGGGGGAGTTCCCTGAGGTGCCGGGTGGCCTGTTCCTTTGCCTTGAAGTCCCTGAGCACCCTTTCGACCTGTTCCCCTTTCAGATCGAGGACGCTCGAGACCTGGTCCACGGGTATATGGTGTTCATAGGCATAGAGAAAAAGGTCGAGGAGCTCGTAGTCGAGGCAGAAGTAGAATTCCTTGTCCGTGACCGGAAGGCTGTAGGTATCGGGACTCGGAGGCCGGGCAATGATCTCGTCGATCACCCCGAGGTGTTTGGCCAGCGCGAAGACCTGGGTCTTGTACAGGTGGGCTATGGGTTCGATGTCCACACCGCCGTCGCCGTACTTGACATAGAATCCCTGGAGCAATTCCGCCTTGTTCGTGGTCCCTGCAACCAGGTAATTGTTTTTTTCCGCATGATAGTAGAGCTGGATCATTCTCATCCGCTGCTTCATGTTCTGGCATGCGGAGATCTTCAGCCAATCGCCTCCCGAAAGCCTTTTGTGCTGCGTTTTTCCGTTGCCATCCATGATGGTGATGGTATGGAAATTGAATCGATCGGTTTCCAGAAGGTTCTGGGGAAGGCTGATATGGAACTTGTAGGACTCGTCGAATTCCGGGAAGATCGTTGTGATGACGGCATTCCTCTTCTCGTACAATTGCAGGGATTCGAGATATCCGGTGATGTCGATCCTGATCGTCTCTATCCCCATCTTTTGGGCGTGTTTTGTCGCATATTCCGCGCTCACGGGATTGGATTCCCTTTCCGGGAGGATCAGCCCGAGAACCCTCTCCCTGCCTGCAGCGTGCACGCAGAGCTCGGCAACGAGGGCTGAATCGATCCCTCCGCTCATCCCGATCACCAGTCCCCTTCTTTTAAGGTCCTTAAACACCGTTTCACGCATGAAGTCGGTGATGCGGCGAAGCTCGAAGTCCGGATCGATATCCAACACTGCCTTAGAAAACATAGGTGGTATCCCTCATGGGCATCTATTTTTGGATGAGTCCCCGAATTTTTGCTGGTGATGAGGAATCGGACAAGAAAAAAGAATTCCGACTATTGACAAGATAATAAATAATGATACTATATTCTATAGCCTTTTGTCAAAATTGAGCCTGCTTCTCTGCCAATACTCTTTTTGATGATCCCCATTCAGCGGCGCTTCATGCACACGTCCATGAGAATATCATGCATGATTCGATACGCACCTTCGTTCGGGCTATGTGGCGAATTGTCCATCTCATTTCAAACGGAGCAGAATCCTTCGCTATGGAGATTGAGATGCGCCCATGACAGGACAACATCCTCCAGACATCCTCATGGGACAGCGCGCCACCTGCACCTAACGGGTGGCGCGCCTTTTAAGTAACTGCTCAATACGTTGTTGAAGATGGTGCATACCCCTGCCTATTAACCGCCATGATCTATCGATCACAACGAGGCATTAAAATAAACAGAACAATAGGTTGCTGGATTATTCTTATATACTATTGAGCGATTGCCTCTTTAAGATGCCGAACAGGGATCACCGGGGTTTCTGCTCACGCCCTCCAGCCTTAAGATTCAAGATTGGCAGTGATGTTTCGTATTGACGGATAAGGTGTCCGGGGATATATTATTTAGAGATGTCACCGGATTTTTCCCCGGGAAAGGCGTCTTTGATCGGGTGTAAGGGATTGACTATATTAAACAGGCAACAGGGAGGTGAGCTTCACCTGTGGCGGGGTTGAGGAGAAGGGATTTTTTGAAGCTCTCCGGCGCAGCCGGCGGTGTCCTCTTGATGGGCACCTACGAGGAGATGGCCAAGGGGGGTATGCAGGCCGACGTATCGCCGGATAAGGGGAAGGTGCCGGTAACACTGGTGAGGTGCGAGGATCGCCGAACAGGCGTTGCATCCTCCATCAAGGCGCTCGGCATAAACCCGGCAAAGAATAAACAGGTCCTGATCAAGCCCAATTTCAACACCGCAGACCCCGCACCCGGTTCCACCCATAACGACACCCTTGCAGCCCTTGTTGAGGAGGTCTGGAAGATGGGGGCGAAGCGGGTGAGCCTGGGGGAGCGCAGCTATCCACCGACCCGTCGGGTGATGGAGGAAAAGGGGATTCTTCCCCTCATGAAGAGGCTGGATGTGCGGATCATCGACTTCGACGATCTCGAGGAGAAGGACTGGGTGAAGATCAGGCCCAAGGATTCCCACTGGGAGGATGGGTTCCGCATCGCACGCCCTGTGCTTGATGCGGAGTGTCTTGTTTCCACCTGCTGCCTCAAGACGCACCGGTTCGGCGGGGTTTTCACCATGTCGCTGAAGCTCCATGTGGGCGTGGTGCCGACGCGCCGCCACGGGTACGACTACATGACGCAGCTCCACAGTTCCCCCCACCAGCGTAAAATGATCGCAGAGATAAATGCCCCGTTCACACCCGATCTTATCGTCATGGATGGCATAGAGGCATTTGTGGACGGGGGGCCCATGGATGGAACGCGTGCCCGGGGGAATGTATTTCTCGCCTCCGCCGACCGGGTGGCCATCGATGCAGTGGGGCTTGCCGTGCTGAAGCTCCTGGGGAGCAATGACCAGATCATGAAACGGAAGATCTTCGAGCAGGAGCAGATTGCCCGGGCGGTGGATATCGGCCTGGGGGCATCCTCCCCCTCTGCGATCGACGTGGTCCCTGCCAATGAGGAAAGCCGCGCATACCGGGACCGGGTGGTCAAGGTATTGGACGAGGGGTGAACGCCTCCCTCCCTTACGGGAAGGGGACCTTTACGGGGAGGTGCCTCTTTCTATTATCAGGCTCAGGGAAAAGGTCTCTATGCAGGTCCCCTCTTTTTCCCAGGGGCGCCTCAAGCACAGCTCCATGGTGACAATACCTGCAGCGTACGCCTCAAATGTAAAGATCCTTATCCCGCCTCCCCCCATACGTTGTGCATCCTCTCCGGATGGCTCAAACCTTCTGTCAAGCAGGGTGACCTGAGGGGATAGGGTTTCGGATACGGACCAGACATATCCGGTTGTGGGGCTTTCCGACAGTTCCACCCGGAATCCTTCTCCACAGGAAAGGGTAAATTCCTTGCCGTCATCCTCCCGGGTGAATATCCTCGGTCCATTCATTTCCCTATCCGCCCCTTTCCCTTTCATTGTTTGGATTTCGGAGGCGTGGTTTCCCTGTGCCGGTATAGCATGTGTGCCCTGGGCGTAACCGAGGCCAACCGATATGACGAGGAGTATCCATGCGTAAAGGGGGACGATTGTACGATGCAGGACGACTCTGTTCATAAATCCTCTTTTCCTCCGGAACAATATTCTTCTATCATGGAAAGACCCGGCAGTGAGGGATGTATCCTCGCCGGCCGGGTCCATAATCCATGGGGGGTATGCCATGCACCATAACAATTTCCTGTTAACGGCATCTCTCGAAGCGGCATCTCCCCGAGCAGCATTCATCGTTGCTCGAGCAGGGCTCCCGTCTCTCTTTGCAGGTGATGCATGGGAGGTCTTCCCCGCTGCAATCCTCATCCACACCGTTCCCGCATTCCTCCTGTGCTCCTGGATGAATACCTTCGGCATTGTCATCACAATCCTCATCGTTTATGACATATCCTTCAGGTGCTGAGCATGCCTTGATCGTCTCATCAGGATTTCCGTATCCGTCCCCATCCACATCTTCATAATACGTGGTTGTTACGCCTTCGTCGATGCTCCCGTCACAATCATTGTCAACGCCGTCGCAGACCTCGGGAGTACCCTCGTCAACTACCTCATTACAGTTGTTGTCGACCCCGTCGCAGATATCCACAGCGTCTGGATTGATTGCCGAATTATCGTCATTGCAATCAACAGGCCCGCATATGCCGCCTTCAACATAATAACCATCCTTATCCTCGTCGGTACAACCCTCGCAAGAGGAATCCTCTCCGTCGCAATCCTCATCTATGCCGTTTCCGCATAGCTCCTGTGCCCCGGGATAAATGGCGGCATTATCGTCATTACAATCGGTGCTATTTGTGACATACCCGTCAGGTGCTGAGCATGCCTCGATCGTCACATCAAGATTCCCGTATCCGTCCCCATCCCCGTCATGATAATACGTGGTTGTCAGGCCTTCGTCTATGTTACCGTTACAGTTATTGTCAACACCGTCGCAGACCTCTTCGGCGTCGGGATTGATTGCGGGATTATGATCATCGCAGTCCCCCTCCTCAGGGCTGTACCCGTCTCCGTCCATGTCACCGGTAAATACCGCTGCATCCCTCCCTATGCTGCAATCGAAGAATTGAATCCTGCAAAAGCCGTCTTCACCCCAATCAGTACTCCAGCTATTCTTTATTATCCAATAGCCGACGCCGTCTTCTTCTCCACATCCCACAATGATGACCGCATGACCGCCTACGTATGCCCCGGTCAGATGTCTGTAGACCCCTCCTGTATAGGAGTAAAAGTCCTCATAGACAAACATGCCGCAGGGAATAGGGCCGTGCTGCTGGAGGGCGGTATTGATGTTTCTCACCCCGATTGCCACCCCATTTTCATCCAGAGTTTCATTTAGAGGGTCCGGCACCCATTCCCATCCTGGTATAGTAACGGCCCTGTCTTGCCAGTCTCCGCATTTTTGGGTGCATCTGCTTGTATAGCTTCGACACATATTCCAAAAACAGGAGCAGTATCCGGATGGATTATAGATGAGGCAGGCCTCATCGGTCGTCCCGTTAAGCGTCAGGTAATTGTACGCCCTGTCCATATACCCGCCGCAGCATCCATAGTTACTTGTATCGCACGAGACCACCAGTTGCTCCGAAAGGTCATTTCCTCTTGGATCCCCAATTTTCAGCAGGTATGACTCCATTGCCCCAACTGCGGCGAATGCCCAGCAGCTTCCACAACTCCCCTGATTTTTAATTGGGGTTACTACCCCTTCCGACCGCCAGTCAAATGAAGTATCATTCACCCCTGCCGTATAGACTGTCGGGCCTTCTTCCATCCAGGAGGATGATTTCGGTCCCTCGGTAAAGAAAAGCCCGCACAATCTACGTCTTTCTTCAGGGGGAAGCCTCAGGACCGAGGTCTCGCCGGCCTTCCATCGTGCACCCCTTGCATGAATGGTCTTCTGTATACCGGCAAGTTCTCTGGCCTGTTCAGGGGTAAGACGTGCATATGCCATGGAGCATATGAATATCGAGCATACAATAAAGGTTATAGCGAATAGTGGAAATCCTTTTGCCCGAATCAGGTTATTCATGACCTTCCTCCATCTATAGTATTAAGAATTCTTCATATGCCTATTCCCTTTTCTTGCTTTATCTTACATGGCGTCCCTCCTCTTACAGAACAACATTGGGGGTTATCGGGATCGAGATGCCCCATTCCAGCATTACGACGCGAATCCCTTGTCAGGGTAATGGCGAATAACATATTGATGTTAAAATAATACTGAATGCAAGATTGTATTGTTCCGTTGTATGAAACCGCACATGGGAAAGGAACGCTACAATGAAGATGCACGTTCAAATGAACAGGTATCGGCTTGAGTAGTGAATTCTATATAAATCGTTTGAAGAAGATTCGTTTGAGGTGTGAAGGATATGCTGAAGACATCCAGCAGGGAAAAATGCCAATTAAATAAATTATATATAGTTACTATAAATAAATCAAGGTGAGGAGAACAGTATATATCTCTGATTCCTTGACCACTCCCCCAACCCGGTTTACGGCCAGGAGGGGCAGCGGTTGTCAAGAGGTTTTCTTGTGGCACGTCCATCCATGAAATCGCTTGTCCTATGGTTTTAATATTGTGAAAAAACAATAGCATATCTTTGTTGCGTTTATTTCATTATCTGGTTTATACTTTCATTTGAGTATCCCAGGGAATTCAAGAATCCAATGTTAATTTAAGATGTCGACACACCGGGTGCGACGCGATACGCCATTAATTTTTCATAACCAAAAAGATCCGATGAACGGGGGTATCCAGCATGGCATACAATTTCAAGAACCTGGTATTTGAAGGCGGAGGTGTCAAGGGAATCGCATATGTGGGTGCAATGGAGGCATTGCTGGAACGGGGCATTTTACAAGACATCGTGCGCGTCGGTGGCACATCCGCGGGTGCCATCACCGCAATCCTCGTCGGGCTCAACTATTCGGTCGAAGAGATGAGGGATATCCTCTGGCGGCTCGATTTCAACAACTTCATGGACGATTCCTGGGGGATGGTCAGGGATTCAAAGCGGCTGATCAAGGAATTCTGCTGGTATCAGGGAAATTTCTTCAGGAATTGGATCGGCCGCATCATAGAGGCGAAAACAGGGAACAGCGAATCCACCTTCGCAGATGTGTACGCGCAAAAATCGAGCAATGGTTTCAAGGACTTGTATTTTATGGGCACCAACCTCTCCACCCGCTTCAGCGAGATTTTCTCCTATGAGCATACCCCGCGGATATGTATTGCGGATGCTGCCAGGATATCCATGTCCATCCCCCTCTTTTTTGCGGCAAAGCGTAACTTCAGGGGGGATGTATATGTGGATGGCGGCGTTCTGGTCAACTACCCCATCAAGCTCTTTGACAGGGAGAAATATATAAACAGGGGTGGCCGCAGAACGATTTACTATGATGCCCACAATCAGGAACTGGTTGCCTCGGGTAAACGCATCAGCAGCTATATCTACAACAAGGAAACCCTCGGGTTCCGCCTTGATTCGGCAAAGGAGATCGCCGTATTCAGGGACCAGGCAGAGCCGCAACGCCGCAACGTGGATGATTTCTTCTCCTATGCATGGGCCCTCGTTGAAACCATACTGGAATTTCAGCAGAGCATCCACCTGCACGATGATGACTGGCAGCGCACCATCTATATAGACACCCTGGGGGTAAAGACAACGGATTTTGACCTGGCCGAGGACAAGAAGAACAGGCTGGTGGAGTCAGGCCGCAATGGTGTGGAAAAGTACTTCGAATGGTTCGACGCGAGCAACCCGGCGAACAAGTAATCAGGCATGAGTAATGTGATGCTATCCCGCATCCGGGCCCGTGCGCCGTGAATCCTGTTGTGGCATCTCACGCTGGTTCCTTATCCGGTCTCAATGCCCGGATAATCGGCGGATTGAATGAATCCAGGGGTCCAATAGATTCCGTTGAGGAACCTGTTCCGTACGTCCCAAATTTTGTAATATTATATGTATCAGGAAAAGATCCATCCGGTTGCGTCTATTCCATCAGATGATTGAGCACTCGCTGAAGCTCACGTTTCTTCGAAGACATCTCAGAATTCATTATACACCGCAGATTGAGTGTTATCCGCACACATCTCCATGGCTGACGGCATGTTGCCGCATGAAAGGCTATTACATTGGATGGAATCGATCCTATGAAAAGGAAAAGGTCCCCCGTACATAAGATTACGCGCCCGTCCATTGCGGAGGCGGTTCCGAGACAGAGGCTCTTTTGCCTGTTGGATCAGGAGAGAAAGGCGCCGGTCATCTGGGTGACCAGCCCGGCAGGCTCCGGGAAGACCACGCTCATTGCAAGCTACATCGCCGAACGGAAGGTGCCCTGTGTATGGTACAAGGTGGATCCGGGCGATGCGGATATCGCCTCCTTCTTTTATTACATGCGAATTGCGGTAAGGATGGCTTCACCGCGCAGGAAAGGGGATCTGCCCCTGTTCACCCCTGAATACCTCCCCGGGGTTTCCATATTCACCCGACGGTTCTTCGAAGGGATCTACAGCCGTCTTGAAGGTCCGTGGATTATGGTGTTTGATGACTATCAATGCGTCCCTGAGCAATCGGCATTTCATGAGGTCATACATACGGGGCTGCGTATGATGGAGGACGACGTGACCGCCATATTGATGAGCCGTGAGGATACTCCCCCTTCCCTGGTATCTCTCCAGGCACATAATGCCATGCAGGTGCTCGACTGGAATGATCTCCGTTTCTCGTTGGAGGAATCAAGGGCCGTTGTCGAGCGCTATGTAAAAGCGGAGATCCCCCATGAGACGGCCGAGCATGCTCACAAGGTCACGCAGGGGTGGATCGCCGGCCTGATCCTGATGGCTCAACGGATGAACCTGGAGGCTCGGAATCACGATACGCACGGCATCTCGACGCCAACGGAGATATTTGACTATTTTGCAGGGGAGGTATTCAAGGGGATCGATACCCGCACCCAGGATTTCTTGCTCGAAACGGCATTTCTCCCTGCCATGACCCCCCGCAACGCCGAGAATCTCTCCGGTGTCTCCAATGCGGGCCACATACTCTCCGTATTGAACCGAAAGAACTGTTTCACCGAAAGGCTCTACCACCCGCACCTCATGTACCGATACCATCCCCTGTTCAGGGATTTTCTACTGGCGCGGGCCAGGGGGAGATTTTCACAGGATGCGGTCCTTTCCCTCCAGCACCGTGCTGCTGAGATCCTCGAGAATGAGGGCCAGGTTGAGGATGCGATTGAGATGTACTGCATGTCAGGGGAATGGGAGCGGCTTTCACGGTTGATCCTCCGCCAGGCCCCGTTCCTGGTCTCCGCCGGACGGCACCGCACCCTGGAAGGCTGGCTCAAATGGCTTCCCGGAGAAATCCTCCGGAGCTCACCATGGCTTCTCTTCTGGTTGGGCGTGTGCCGTGTCCCCTATGACGTCCATGAGGGCAGGAAATGCCTCGAAGACGCCCATGCACTGTTTGGCGATGAAGGGGACTCTGCCGGCCTCTTTTTGTGCACGTCCTACCTCATCGACACCTTCCTGATCGAGCGCGGGAATATCGTTTCTATTGAGAAGTGGAGCAAGGAGATGGAACGTCTGACCGCCCTGTATCCCGCATTTCCCTCCCGGGAGATAGATGCCCATGTCACCCTCAGCATGACCAGTGCCCTGATATTCTATCAACCCATGCATCCCTCATTGCCGGCGTGGGAGGAAAGGGCGGACCTCCTCATCCGGAGCGATACCGATCTCACGCAGCGCATGGTGATGGGGAGTTGGCTCATCCTTCACCATCTCAGATCTGCCGAATATGCCAAGGCAGGGGTCATTATAGACCTGTTGAGGCCCTTGGGTCGGGCATCCGAACACTCGCCCATGGCATCGATCCTGTGGTGGGGATGCAGGGCCTGCTATTTGTGGCTCACCGGGCGCTGCGAGGAGTGCCAGGAATCGGTGGAAACGGGGCTCGATATCGCGAACAAGAGCGGCGTGCACATATTTGACTGTGCGATCCTGGAATTTGGCGCGTACAGCGCACTGAGTGCCGGGGACTATCCGCGCGCCCGCTCGTATTTGGAAAGAACGGCTGCAGTGCTCAACAAAAACATGCTCTACGATGTCTCACAATACCACTTTCTCATGGCATGGGAGGCATTGCTCAGGGGCAGACTCGCGCCAGCCACGGAGCATGCGGAAAAGGCGGTCACCACGGCGGACTGGATCGGAGAGCCGTTCATCAGGGCCATCTCCTATTCAGGTCTTGCCCAGGTCCTCCTCGAGAGAGGAAGCCGTCAGAAGGCCTCCGAGCATATCGAGGAGTCACTGAGGATCAGTCGGGAAATACATTGTTATCCGAACGAATTCAAGTGCCTCTTGGTAAAGGCCTATTGCGCCTTTACCAATGGGGATGAAGGGGAGGGGATAGAGTACCTGAGGGCTGGTATGTCCATGGGGAGGGAGAAGGAACTCGGCATGATGGATTTCCTGCACCCCCCGATCATGGCAGAGGTGTGTTCGCGGGCGCTCGAGCACGGCATTGAGAAGGAATATGTGCAATGGCTCATCCGCACCCTGAGGCTGAAACCCAGGGACCCCGCCCACACCTGCGAACACTGGCCGTGGCCTGTCAAGATCTTTACCCTTGATGGTTTTTCCATCCTGATCCAGGGGAAAGTGGTGGATTTTCATTCAAAGGTGCAGAAGCGGCCGATCGAGATGCTCAAGGTCCTCGTTGCCTCGGGTGAGCGGGAGGTGGGTGAAATGCAGGTGAGCGACATGCTCTGGCCCGATGCGGATGGGGATATGGCACATCGTTCCTTTGCCACCACGCTCCACCGCCTGCGGTGCCTGCTCGGGGATGAAAAGACGATCCGGCTCAGGGATGGGAAGGTCGGCCTGGTGCCCTGTTCGTGCTGGGTCGATGCGGCGGCCTTCGAGCATATCCTGGCGCAGGCCGATGACGCCACAAAGCAGGGGAATAAAGCCACGGCGGTCGATCTCCTGGAGAGGGCCGTTGCTCTTTATAGGGGGCCCTTTTTACCGGAGGATGCAGTAAAGGCATGGTCCGTCTCGTACAGGGAGCGCCTCAGGTACAAATTCATTCGTGCCGTTGCAAAGCTCGGGTGCCTGCATGAGGAGGAAGGAGCACTGGACAGGGCCATAGAATGCTTCGAGAGGGGGCTCGATGTGGATGACCTCGCCGAGGGGTTGTACCACCATCTCATGCTCTGCCTTGCCCGGCTTGGCAGGAAGTCCGAGGCAATCGGCGTGTACGGCCGGTGCAAAAAGACACTCTCGGCAGTCCTGGGAATCGAACCCTCCAGGAAGACCGATGACATCTACAGGTCCCTGTTTTCTAAATAGAATCTCAACCATCCGTTTTTTTCATCCCTCCTTTTTATACATTCCTTTCACCTGAAAATCCCCTTTGGGTATTTTCATAATTCTTTGCGAATCATAAGATTCATCCATGGTTCATCTGTAACCAATCTGTAACCTCTGCTGTGGTATTCTGATTATAACGTTCACCTGTTGACAAATTCCCCATGAATGGATCGCCATGTTTCTGAAGAGCTTTATAGTCCGCATTTACCGCTGCGAAGGCGACAACCCTCACAAACTGATCGGGTCGGTGGAGGAGATCGGGGACCCAGGGAAGATGGCATTCACCAATCCCGACGAGCTCTGGTCCATATTGACCTGTGCAAGCAAAAAGGCGCTCCCTGTAAAGGAGGAGCAGAACGATTCCCATTATTCACCTATATAGCTGCCAAGTAAAAATGATTACCCATGGTTTTTATGATATCCCAAGGCAATGTGGAGAAAAAACAGGGAAAGGATCTACAACCTTTGATCGGTCATGGAATGTCTAATGAAAATCGAAAACTCCGTTTATACCTTATCCAGAAAGGCAATTTGTCTCGAAAGCGCACCTGTTCATAAAAAGATGACATAGATTTTCACTATTCGTGGCGCCTCGGAGGGGTGTGAATGTTTCGTAAGTAGATGGAGAAGGGGGGTGATACAAAAGCGGTTGGTATATCCTATGAAAGGAATTCATTTAACGTGCTCACATTTTCTTGGAGCCTTATTGTATCATGGTAATCCATCCTTCATGGAAATGTGAGAAGGCATGGAGGCCGATCATGAAGATCAACAAATTATTATTGACCGTTAGTATTACCGTATTTATGGTAGTAATGGTA
>JBLIRP010000062.1:0-24805 GCA_049472355.1 bacterium
GCTGTGTCCGCCAGAAGTCATGTTTGAAATCCCTCGAAACCGCTTCTATGGTTCTTTGCAACGCATCATATTGCTCACGACACCTTGGACATGTCCGAATATGTTCCTTGATTTCCTCGGGGTTCGAAGATTCCTGATAGAAATATTCAATAAGCTCTTCCTGATTGAGGTGATCGCCCTTATGCCTCATGGAATTCACCCAATCCTCTCCTGAGGGTGCGGACCGCCCTGAAAAGCTGTGATTTTATCTGCCCCTCACTGATATTTAATTCCTTGGCAATATCCTTGATCTTGAGTCCCTCAAAATGTTTCATGAAAAATACGGCCCTTTGCTGGTCCGGCAATGTGTCCACCAATCTATCGATATGGCTTCGCAACTCCTGATTCAGCACGGTCTGCTCCGGGGATAACCGGGCATCCTTGACGGTATCGAAGGGATCCATGGATTGTTCCCCGTCGTGATCCGTTTTCCCCCATCTGATCGCGTGTTTAAAAAATGTACGCCATGTGCCGCTCTTTTGTTGATCCAGGCATTGATTGACAATGACCTTCTTGAGCCATGGGAAGACGGCAATATCAGCGTTCGAATTGACGATGAACGTATACAGCCGGACAAAGGCATTCTGTGTAATGTCATCCGCCTCATCCCAATCCTTCAGATATCGAAAGGCCAAAAAATGAGCCTTTTTTTGATACCTGATGAGCATCTCTTCAAAGGCCTCTCCATGCCCTTCCCGGATCAATGCAATGATCTTTTCGTCATCCATTGGTGATTGCTTTTCCAATTACGTTCCATAGTAATTTAAACGACAAGACCACAAAAAGGTTTACATCTCCTTCCAACCGATCATGGTGTGACTCTATCATATCATCCCCTATACGTTCCAGTTGTCCCTGTATCGATAAAGACGCGAGAAGCGCTCTTGAATCCCACGGGTATGGGCTGTGTTGGTATATAGATACGGCGCGGGCCCCGCCATTGCTCCATGGCGGGGCCCGCGCCGTATTCACACGGTATCATCGATACCTGTTTGTTCAAGGACATATTACAGAGAAGGACGCCCCTTTCCCCGTGGATATCCCCAACGCTGACCCTGTCCGAATGTCTCGCACATATAGAGGCTGTCCCTCTGCTCTTGCGTCAAAAGGGCCGAGATCTGCTGCCGATATCGCAGGCGCTCCTTTTCCCGCTCCTTCCACTGATTGGCGCCCTGGTCCAGAAATTTTTCCAAGGCCGCATGATCCGCATCCGTCCCATTCTGCAGAGCATCCATCTGATTTCTGCAGGTACGCATATCCTGCCTGATCCGGTCCATGTTCGCCAGGTGTTCCTCCCTGATCTTTCTGAGCCGGGCGATCTGATCGGATGAAAGGTCCAAATCGGCCAGGCAGGCATTGACGCCCCTTTGCCCGGGCCCCCTGCCATCTTCCCCTTGCGGGCCGATACATCGTCCCCTGCCGGGACCACGGGCCTGCCCGATCGATACGGTTGCACACAAAAGTATGATGACCAGAATGACGCTCATAAACGATGCGCGTTTCATAGATTCCTCCTTTTTTAAGGTTAATGGTTAGTCTCAATCTCCGGGAGATAGCTGATGGAAATGCCCTCGGCATTCATCGTTTTCCACACCCTCTGCTTATGGTAGTAATAACGACTAATGAACCAAAAGGTTTACAATTGCGGCACGGGCACATCGGTCTCCTGCGATGCGCCTTCTGTCCGGTCCGGACGAACGGATCGGCTCAATCCATCACAATCATCTCCGCACATATGGGAGAATTGCATGGGGAGATCTCCTTACTGGAAGGCCTGAGCAAATCGAAGGCATTGCGGTTAGGCAGGGCATATACGGAACATGGCGCTATGACACGGGAGGCCCCATCGAATGAATTGCGGTATTTCCGTACAGATGAACGTGGGGGAGACAATCGCGCGCAACCGCTCAGGAGCCCCCTTTCCCATAGGATGTTGAGCAATTACGATTGCGCGCTTTAAAGCATGTATCGCATTTAAGGCTGATATTTCCCCACGCTGAAGGTGCCGAGAAAATCGTAGTTGTTGGTCCCTCGTATCCTGACACTTCCGGAAAAACCGGCATTCGTTATCTTCACATTATCGAACGTCCAGGTATAGTCGCAGATGAGATTGGATAGATCATTCAAGAGCTCATCCCCGGTGAAATTGAAGTAGTGTGCTAAGAGCCACCTGCTGTACTTGTCGACCCATCCGGAGAGCTTCACCTCGTCCGATTCACCATGCCAATCCGGGAAGTCCTCGACATCCCATCCGGTGATCTCCACCGTTCCGCTGAGGCTCCCGCCGGTCTGGATTTGCGAGGTGATGTGAAAGAGGATGTCTCCTGCCTCCTCCTCCACCATGATCTCCATGCCGTTGGGATCGGTTTCAGTTTTCAGGGTATTCCACGAACCGGACCAGTAGCCGCGTATATCGGGGATGTCATCGGTGACGACATCGTCGTCATCATCGTCATCATCGTCGCTGCCTCCGGTAGTGGTATAATTGGAATTTGTATTGGTGGTGCCATACCCCCAGGGAAGCCAGGAATTCAGGGGATTATACGGCAGATTGAGTGACTGATAGGGGTTGTAGCCCTGGAGGGTGTTCCCGAACATCGTCTGCAGGGAATAGTTCCCTTGAAGCAGTGCCGTATTACCATATTGAGCGCGGTACAGTAAGGAATTAGTATTGAAGGCGTACTGGGGAACCATACCGCCCAACATGCCGTAGGGTGTGGCCGCCCCATATAGCCCTGCCATTTGAGGCACGTATCCATACATCGAAAAGGGGGTGAGCCCCATTCCCTGGCCTAAATAAGGGATCCCATATGACATGGCGGGAAGCCCAAAAAGACCGCCCATCAACGGGGAAAACATCGCTTGAAAGGGGAAAAATTGTGCGAATACCACCGGAGCGATGCAAAGGCTCAGCCACAGAAGACTTGCGATAAGAACTATTAGAAATGATCTGATGCGATCCTTATGAAGCCTCATAGTAAAATCCTTCCCAATTCCTTCTCCCTGCATACGCACGTTCACTCCACAAGGCGGAATATGCTTAAGAACAGGCGAGATAATGCCGCATGCATACATGCCCCTGCGATCCACGAAGCGGTGCAGATCAAGGAAAGATCGGCAGGAGGAGAAACAGAATCCTCTCCGGCCGGATTTTGAGATGGGCGATAACAAATCCGGTAGAGAGGATTCTTAAACACATGGTCATTCGGGCGGAGGGTGCCTAACTGCAAACTCCTAAAAGTCCTCTTGTATGAACCTTCCCTCCGCCTTTGCTATCATCTTCCTTGTCATCATTATCTCGCCCAAGATTTGTCCAATAATCTATTCTACGGTAATCTCAACCTCGAACGTACCTGCTGTTGCACCCGACGTGTTCGTGTATTCCAGGATAATGGTGGTAGTGCCGGGGTCCTCCGCATCAAAGATCCACTGTTCGGTGCCGTATGATGATAGATAATAGGCGCTGTCAAAATCAACCACATCATCGTCAAGATCATCATCGTCGAGCACGTAGTAATAACCATAATTATGGTACGCCGACAGGGTGATGCTGATCGTATCGCCCTCATCAACGGTGATCTCGTCCCCATCGTCACCCGAATCCAATTCGACATCGGCGTCTTTATATGACGTGGCAGTGGAAAAGCCGGATATCCCGCTATATGACCCGTAATATCCGGAATACGCATAGGGGGAGCCGTAACCGGTTCCATACATACCGTAGCCGCCGTACCCACTATAGCCATAGGGGCTTCCATAACCATAGCCGGTTCCGTAACCGCCATACCCGCCGTACATGGACTGCATCCCATAGGGCTGAGCATACCCGCCGTACCCACCGGACATGGGCTGCATGCCATAGGGCTGCGCGTAACCGCCATACCCGCCGTACATGGACTGCATGCCATAGGGCTGCGCGTAACCGCCATACCCGCCGTACATGGACTGCATGCCATAGGGCTGTGCATACCCGCCGTACCCACCGGACATGGGCTGCATGCCATAGGGCTGCATGAGGCCGCCCCCATAGATGGATGGATAGTACCCTGAATATCCAAAATACTGGGCATTGCACAGGTTAACAAAGACAATGGACATAATGAAGACAACCGATACACACGCTACAAATCTGATAACGTTCTTATAAGAGAAATAAGACATTTTCTGCTTAACTCCTTTCTATGTCACTTTTAATAACCTTGATTCTGTGCTCAAAAAATCTATTTAACAATTTATGATTTTCAATTATCCTCCTTTGTCTAAATAACTATTATATACCTATTATTAAGTCACCTTTATTCAATCAATGCAATTGATTATCAAACGATTAAAAAATATTTCTGTCAAATCAATAAGTTGATAATAGTCATTGCATAAATTATGGAATGTGAGACGATACTCATATAATTATTAAATTACTATTGCAATATTATACAAATGGATCTATAAATCATACTAAATAGCCTAACAAACAGATATAATTAACAACCACCCCTAAAAGGGGTATAAATTATTTTTAATAGGTAATCCACCACTAAAAGTGGTGGTTTTTACAGTCAATAAAATATTGACATTGTTTTAATTATGACTTGGCAAATACTTATTTATCTTTTATCTGTACGCTTTTTTTTAAAGCATACCATTGATAATTTATCGATTTTATCACCTCAATAATTTTAAGAATTCAAGCAACTTTGTTAATTACCTTATGTTCTTTATGGGATGTCTGCATTCTAACCAAATAGTGTTAAGAGCAATTATTATGCCACACACCTATAACAGTTTAACCTATTGAAAACCTGTTAATATTTTTAAAAAAATAAGGGCAGCGGTCCCGGCGCATTCGACCAAATGAACAATGTCGCACGACTCAACGGGCGAGATGCCTTGCCCTTCACTGCACGTACATCAGCCTTCTGCGATACGATACAATGTACTGCCAGGGCTATGCCTACCAACAAGGCCTCCCTTCTTCACGTGCGCTGCGCTATTCTTACAATGTCACTTATTCAGGCAACGGGGCCATGCAGTCAATCCGTATGAAGTCTTCCCCGTATCGGGAGATTGGTGACGCCGATTGAATCTTTTGGATATTGCCTTCGGGGGACGATTTAGGCGGATGAAGGGTAGGGTTTACGTAATGAATAAAAAAAGAATCCTCCTTGCGAGACGATGTGAGGATTCCCATGAATAATCAGTCCTTGACATGAATAATCAGTCCTTGATATGAATAATCAGTCCTTGATATGAATCGAAGAAAATAATTCATAATTGCTCGGGCACTTTGATCTCACGTATTCTTCAACCATGTCTTTTTCATCTTGGGTATCCGCCTCACCCCGGACAATGATCGTTTCAGCATTCCTATCCACATAGACATCGAACATCTTCTCATGAACGACGATCGCCCAGTGCATGAGGTCTGATTTTTCAATCTCTTGTCTTAGATCTATTTTCCCTCTTGAGGCCTCAACAGGAGCCGAATGGATCCCGATGAACATAATAACCAGAAAAAGCAAACTGATGGCCTTTATAAAGGTTCTTTTTGAATACATTGCCGTTTTTCTTCCCATTCTCTCCTCACTTGTTCCCTTCGGGATTGTTGAAGGCTACTGCCTTCATCTCCAGGCCGGTATTGAGCAAAAGCATTCTAAATGGATTCCCCTGCTCAAAAAACCGTGATTCCAAAGACTGGTAGTACGTCTCTGACTGTCGAATAGGCAGCAGTCCTGTCTTTACATGCCTGCCAAAAACCTTCCTTACGACATTCTCAATGAACATATTGCTCCTCCTCTTTCAAATTCTGTTGTTAATATCCAAAGGTAAGATCGTAATTTACGTGATAATCGGATGGCGTCCTCAACCTGAAGTACTGTTCCACACGATCCTTTTCCTCCCAACCTTCGACAGCACCTCGTACTGTTACGGTTTTTTCAGCGTGATTGATGAAAACGCCAAAAACCTTACCATCGATTTCTACCCTTCGTGCAATGGTCAATGACCCTTTCATCAACTCATTGAGATTTGAAGATCTTTGGGTCGCTTCCACAATCCTTGAGTTTGGGAAAAAACATACTGCAAGAACTATTGCAGTAATCGCCAAGAAAATTCTCCCCTGTGATCCATGTCGCACTATTTCCTCACCTCCTTTCTCTTTTCTACATTGTTTGATTCGTTCATTATCATGGGTTACCCTTATAATTGCCGATCATACAAACCGCAGCGGGTGTGATGCCGCGTTTATGGCTCAAATCACTGCATAAAAATCGATGTGTTGGAATCGGCACTTACGCGTATGTCTTACAACTCCTTGATGTTTTTTTTCGGTTCCCTTTATGAACTACACCGTGTTACATCAAGTTGTGTGCCAAACCCAAGCAGTTGATATATGATATTGAAAATAAAGATTAATTACGAATTCGGATTTAATTTGAATTGCTGCTTATCTCGACGTGCAAGGCGATCCATAGCCACAATTGTCGAATCATACTGCTGGGAAAGGAATTGTTGGTAAGGGCTATGCGTCTAAGGAATTGCTTCGGGCCAGATGTCCCATTTCCAAAGGCTGTTAGCCAAGGGCACTTGAGAGATCTTCTGCCATGAACCGTTCCGAGATAGAGGTGTTTCGCGTCGCTGCACAGATGAACGATTCCCACAATGGACCGTTCGTAAGTGTGAATCGCCCCATCCATGAATTGTTACTGCTTCTTCCTAATACGACCATTCGGTCGATTTTTTTCACGACCTGGAACCCGTTCAAAGCAAATTATTCCTTAATTTTCAAAAAAATAAACCAAGGTCTCCTCATTGGCATGATTATTGAGATATGGATATAATATATAATAAAGACTGAAGTACAATTACAGTGGAGACGCTATGGTTCGGACAAAAAAGGATCAGTGGAGAAAACATATTTTGGGACAAGGGGAGACCATACCTCGAAAGGTTTTGATTGTGAAATATTCACATCTTCAGCCCAAATCATACGGCATTGTATTCAGTAATTATTCCGATTGGGAATTGCTCTTTGCTGCAAACGGGCTTGATGCCATGGGTCTCACCAACCTGCACAAGGATGTCGACCTGATCATCTCGTATACGGCCATGTCCATGATGTGAGATCTTATTTTTGAAAACGCTGTCACATACGGCATGCACAGGCATCCCCGGGATTGAGCCGGATTTGAACATAATGACGTATGGTCCGAGAGATGCAAAACAGGTAAAGGGGGCTATCGCGACCCCATGGAAATAAGACGCTTGTATCGGTTTATATGAAAATAATCCAGCAATCTCTTGTTTTATTTATTTTCATGCTTCGTTGTGATCGGTAGATCATGGCCGTTAATCGGAACAATCGATGATTGAAAGGGCCTGAAAAAAATGCATTATATACTCTTACTCCATGGAATGATTGCCATCTGGGTATTGATCGACGGACACAGGCGAAAGGCGAACCTTGTTCCTTGGGCAATCGGGGCAACATTACTTGGGCCGATTATCCTTCCTTATTATGTTCCCCTACGTTCGTCAAAGTCACATGAGTCACCAAGAGACAGGGAAGCGCAAATCCTCCTTAAGGGGCTTGCCGTATGCTGGGCCCTCATGTTGGCCGTGGTCAGCATCTGGGGCGGGAGGCTGCCTGTCAATCTCATTAATAACGAACCCCTGGAGTACCGACTGGCAATCATCAGCACCAAGGGGAATGTCCGGTACAATGACGCGATCGTTAGCCGCTTTCGTTGCCTGCTGGACGAACTGTCACAGAACTATGTTGAAGACCCACGGCAAATCGCCAATATGTCCGTGATTGTCAGAAATAAACTGAAGGGATATGGTATACAGGAATCCTTGCTCACCATCATGGAAGGGCTGAATCAAATCCTGTGGCCTCCTGATTCCCCCAAAAAAAGATATTCCGAATTTGCCTTTGCCTATGCCGACTTGAGAAACAAGGGATTAACCCACCAGGATGCCGTTGAAACCATCCAGGCATTGGTAAGCGGCTATTGAGAAGATGAAACGCTCATGAGCCGGATGATACTGCGAATGTCGAATGTCAAAGTGAAACGCAGATGAGACTTCGGCTCACAAAGAAGCATGAAAATGCCGGATAGGGATTTTCAGGTGAAAGTTAAAAGCCGTCACGCAGCATATCCGCTGTATGAAACCGACTCAACCGTCCCTCATGCGCATGATCGCAGATCCGTCCTTTGAATGATGGCTATTGACAAGGGTCCGTTGTACCTCCTCCCGGTCCTCGTGCTGACAGGGCTCATCTGCCTGCCTCTTCCCCTTTGTTCGGATCAACCGCTCATACCCCTTCAGAACGGCGCCAAGAATGAAAATGAAATCCTGTTTTCAAGACAGGCCCCAAAAACCGCGATCGAACCGGACGCATCATCGGGACGCCGCATCGTGGTCTCCGGCACACCTTCCGATACGCAGGATACCAAACAGGGAAAGGATGAAGCGGAAATTGATGTGAAACTCAACGTGGAAGGTGTCCTGATGTGGGATTACGATCAGTTTAACGGCGTGCATCTGGGGAATGCCATAGAAGGCTACCAGGTGGGCAATGAGACGGAACTGCGGCGGGCACGCATTGAGCTGGAAAGCACAATCGACAAGGACTGGGAGGCAAAACTCGAGGTGAGTTTCGAGAATGACGACTCCGCACCGGAGATCGGGGATGCCTACATAGCATTCACCGGGTGGAACGACCTCACCGTGACGGCCGGGCAGACAAAGGAACCATTCGGATTGGAAGAGCAGACCAGTTCTTCATGCATCAGCTTTATTGAACGATCCATGGCCACCAGTGCCTTTGCCCCGGGGTATCATCCCGGCCTGGCCCTATCAGGGGTTCCAGGCTCCTTCACCTGGGCCATAGGCGTTTTTGAGGCCGCTGACCGTGAATACAAAAGGGACACCCATGCCCTGACCGGCCGGCTGACGTTTACTCCCTGGGAGCACCAAAAGCAGGTCCTCCATGTGGGTATTTCAGGATCTGTAAGGGATTTCGGGGGAGAGCCCTATGCAATCACTGAACGCGCCGAGGTGCACACGGCGGAGGAGATCATCAAGAGCGTCGAAACCCCGGCGGACGACGTCAGGCTCGCGGGTGTGGAATTCGCCTGGGTTAGGGGGCCGTTTTCCTTGCAGGCGGAACACATGACCGCATCGATACAGGCAGATGTTGGCGAAGACGCCACCTATGCAGGCTACTACATACAGGGAAGCCATTTTCTGACCGGTGAGCACCGCCCGTACAAAAACGGGAGGTTCAAATCAGTGAACCCGGGCGCGCCATACGGCGCCCTGGAACTGGTCTCTCGCTACAGCGTCCTGGATGCCGAGGACAATGAGCGGGGCGCCAGCGCCAGGAACCTCACCCTGGGTGCCAACTACTACATAAACAAGCGGATTCGATTGATGATCAATTATATCAAGACCACCCTAAGGGATGGCGTGTCCAAAGAAAAGGCCGGTGCCGATGCCATCTCCACCCGAATACAATACGAACTCTGACCTTCTCGTATTCGCCCATTCGGTCTTATATTTCGTCCGCTGGGTCGAACTTTTATGCCTACAGCATAGGGCGATTGAAGGTCACGCGCCACAATTTAGTGGTAACTCACTGTAAATACTATGGTAATTTTTTTCAGATCCAGTGGCATGCTACTTGATAATCATAACCTGTAGTCCACCGTATATCCTTAACTCGTGACAGGGGCAGAGAGTGGTTGCGGATTGGCGACCATTCCTTTACTAGTGCCGAGGCGGTAGAGGGTATCAAATAATCCGTGTCAACAGGAGAAAAAAATTTGTCAAAGACAACAAGCAGTAACGGCACACACAGAGGAGACAGGCGCACATGATCGAGCGGGAAGGACTGCAATTGCGACACGAGCAGAAGTACTACCTTGCCCCCGCGGAGTACCGTATCCTGCAAAGCCGTCTTGCTTCCCTTCTATCACCGGACCCGCACGCAGGTCCCGACGGCCGCTATCATATCCGGAGCCTCTACTTCGATGATTTCAAAAACACCGCCCTGTTCGAAAAGCAGGCAGGGGTGCCCAGGCGCAAGAAATACCGTATGCGCATCTATGATTTCAGCGACGCAGTGATCAAGCTCGAAAAAAAGATCAAGCTTGACTATTACATCGGCAAGGAGAGTACACGGATCAGCCGTGAGGAGGCAGACCGGATATTGGCGGGGGATGTCGCCTTCCTGGCCGGTTCTGAAGAGCGTCTTCTCAGGGCATTCTATGCGGAGAGCCGGTGCAGGCTGTTACGCCCGAATGTAATCGTGGATTATTATCGAGAGGCATACATTCATCCCATGGGCAATGTCCGCATCACCTTCGACATCGGCCTGCACACGGGACTTGGCTGCACGGCGATCTTCGATCGGGATTGCTTCACCATGGGGGCCATAGAGGAGCCAGGGGTGATTCTCGAGATAAAGTATGATAATTTCCTGCCCCAGGCAATTCGGGGCCTGCTCCTGAGTACGATTCGCCCCCGGATGTCCGTAGGAAAGTTTGCCATTTGCAAAAAACATAACAAATACAACGATTGGGAGGACAATTGACATGGGGACCTTGGATCAATTGTTGAAGAGCCTGGAGGCCCTGTCCTTTTCCGACCGCGCCCTCACGGTGGAGCGGGTTGTCGTAACACTGCTGATCACCTTTGCCGCCGGCCTCTTTATATTCTATATCTATCGCAAGACATTCAAGGGGATCCTCTACACCCGGAACTTCAACATCGGGCTCGTCATGACCGCCCTGGTGACGGCACTCATCATCATGCCCATCAGTTCAAACGTCATCCTCTCGCTGGGGTTGGTGGGCGCCCTCAGCATAGTGCGTTTTCGCGCCGCCATCAAGGATCCCATAGACATCGTGTTCATGTTCTGGGCCATCGCCGTGGGATTGGCGTGTGGTGCGGGCTTCTATATGGTGGTCATCGTGGGAAGCCCCATGATCGGCCTCTTCGTCTTCGGGTTGAGCCGGGCGCATTTCGGCAGCGCCGATCCCTATCTCCTGGTGATACACCACAACAACGGGACCGAGAAGGAGATTCAAAAGGCCCTGCCCGCTCACCGGCTCCAATCCAGGACCGTGAATGCAAACGGCGTGGAATTGATGCTCGAGGTGCGCCTGCAATCGGAGGATGCAGCCCTGGTGGACAACCTGCTGCAGATCAAAGGGGTAACGCATGCGGCCCTCATCAGCTACAACGGCGACTATGTATCGTGAGCATCAGTGACGGCCACGAAAAATCCCGGTGGCTTGGACAATCGGTAACTCCTTAAGGAGCAGCGAGGTGAATATCAGAGACCTATGGAAGAAAAAAGTGACGCTCATCACGGCATCCGTTATCGTGCTGATCCTTATCCCCCTCATATGGAAGGGTGCGGAACTCCTTCAAAATAGCGGTGATACCCTTGAAAGGGGTCAGGGAGCGCGAATCGAAAATCCGGTTTTCCCGTACGAATTAAACCGTCCCTCGCAGAGATTCGAGCTGCCTCACTGCCTGGATGAGATTTCCGGTCTATCCTATCTCCCGCACAATAGACTGGCATGCATACAGGATGAGAAAGGGAAGATGTATATATTCGATATTGACAGGGGAGATGTCACGGAGAAAATCACATTCGGGGATGGAAACGATTATGAGGATATCGAGATCATAGAAAACATAGCCTACATTTTACAGAGCAACGGCACCATCCTCACCGTGAATGATTTTGAAACACCCGACCCAGAGGTAAGAAGTTTCAATACACTGCTTTCGAGTAAAAACAACGCCGAAGGACTGGCCTTTGATGATGAAGCGAATGCATTGCTCATTGCATGCAAGGATTCCCCCCATCTGAAGAAAAAGAAAAAACGCGAGGAACTGAAGGGGAAAAGGGTCATATACCGGTTCGATCTGGCCGAGGAAAAACTCAGCAAAACACCGGCATTCATCATCGACATGGAGGCCCTGCAAGACTCCATGCGCTATTCCTTGGTGGGGAGATCCATCCGAAGATTGATTGCGTTACTCGATCCCCGCGAGGAAGACATCGATTTCCGTCCCTCCGGCATTGCCGTTCATCCCAAAACAAGGGACGTCTATATCATCTCCTCGGCCGACAGGATGCTCATTGTCTTCAATCGGGAAGGGCATATCATTGCCGCCGAGCAATTGAACAGGAAGATCTTCAAACAGCCGGAGGGGATCTGTTTCAATCCCGCAGGGGACCTGTTTATTTCGAACGAACGAAGGGGCGGCAGGGCAACCATTGTGCGATGTGACTATCAAGGATAAGAGATGGCCTTTTCATCATGTCCCCTGGCGAGTTGTATGCATGGATAAAGGGAAACGCCATTGCCGGGAGGAAGACCCGAAACATGATCGGATTGCCTCGTCCCCACGACCGGGTGCGGGATGGAGTGCAATGATCAGGAGAGTATTCCGAGGTGATACATGAAATGCACAGGCAGAGCCGGGCAGGGATGCCGTAAACATAATGTAAAAAAGAGGCGGCTTCCTGCTTTTATAAGCCCCCTCGCCATAGCCTTTCTCCTTCTTACGTTCCTGCCCGGTCCTGTCATTCCAGGCAGTGTCTCCCAGGCATTCGCAGCGCTTTACATCAACGAGTTCATGGCGGACAACGACAGCGTGTATCAGGACCCGGCAGGGGGATTTGACGACTGGATCGAGATCTACAATTCCGGTACTGCCGCCGTGAGCATGGCCGGGATGTATCTCACCGATGATCTCGCCGACCCGACCAAGTGGCGTATCCCTGCGGGAGTGACCATCCCGAAAAAGGGCTACCTGATCTTCTGGGCGGATAACCAAGAGGAGCAGGGCTCCTACCACACCAGCTTTGCCCTGTCAGCAGCGGGGGAGGAGATCGGCCTTTTCGGCACGGACGGCACCACCCTTGTCGACTCCGTCACCTTCGGCGCCCAGCTTCTGGACGTTTCCTATGGGCGGTATCCGGACGGCACAGGTACCTGGGGCTTCATGGCAGGCACGCCGGGTGCCGCCAATAGCGTACATAATGCACCGCCGGCCATTACCGGCACCACACGCGACCCGGTGTTACCTGCCGCCGGGGCTCAGATATGGATGACATGCACGGTCACCGATGACGGCACCGGGGAAATTGTGGTAATGCTTGCCTACAATGCAGGGAGCGGCTGGGTGAATGTCCGGATGCAGGATGACGGTGAAAACCATGACGGGGAGAGCAATGACGACCTCTTCGGCGCACCGATACCCGCCTTTCCCCAGAACACCACCGTGCGCTACTATATCACGGCAACCGACGACCTCGATGCCCAATCGGCCGATCCGGTCACAGCGCCGGCAGCGACCTATTACTATATCGTGGGGTATGTACCTCCCGTGCTCTTCATCAACGAGTTCATGGCCGACAACAAGAATACGATCCCGGACCCTGATGATCCGAACAGTTATCCGGACTGGATCGAGATCTACAATCCGGGTAATGCCGCAGTCACTATTGCAGGGATGTATCTCACCGACAATCTCGTCAATCCGACCCAATGGCGGATCCCCGCAGGGGTCACCATCCCGGCAAAAGGCTACCTGATCTTCTGGGCGGACAACGACGTGGACCAGGGCGACTATCATACCAGCTTTGCGCTTGCTGCGGAGGGAGAGGAGATCGGCCTTTTCGGTGCGGACGGCGTGACCCTGGTGGACTCCGTCATCTTCGGCGCCCAGCTCATGGACGTTTCCTATGGACGATACCCGGACGGCTCGGGCTCCTGGGGCTTCATGGCGCCGGCTACGCCGGAGCATGAAAACAACCAGCATAACCCCCCGCCGGCCATTTCAGGCACAACCCACACCCCTGCACTACCAACCATGGTCGATCCGGTATGGGTGACTTGCACGGTTATCGATGACACCGCCGGGGTCTTTGTCATGCTCACCAGCAATGTAGGGAGCGCCACGTACGATGTCCAGATGCGAGATGACGGCGCGCACCATGACGGGGGCAGCAACGACGGCATATTCGGCGCCAAGATCTCCGACTTTTCCTCCAATGGTATTATCGTGGACTACTATATCACCGCGACCGACGCATCCGGGGCGGTGACCACCGATCCCCTCAGGGCGCCGTCCGTAACCTATTTCTATATCGTGGGCTATGTTACCCCGCCGCTTTTCATCAACGAGTTCATGGCGGACAATAAAGGCACCATCCAGGACCCTCAGGACCCGAACAGCTTTCCGGACTGGATCGAGATCTACAATGCGGGTGATGCCGATATCAGTATGGCGGGGATGTACCTCAGCGATGATTGTGACGACCCGGCCAAGTGGCACATCCCTGCCGGGGTGACCATCCCCGCCGGAGGGCACCTGATCTTCTGGGCAGACAACGACGAGGAACAGGGCGTATACCACGCCGGGTTCAGGATCAATAGAGATGGCGGGGAGATCGGCCTGTTCGACACCGGTGCAAAAAGGTATATGCCTATCGACACCATGACCTTCGGGAAACAGCCCGCGGACAATTCATGGGGCAGGATATACGATGCAGAGGGGCCCCTGGTGCTTTCCCAAAACCCCACCCCAGGCTATGCCAATGTATTCCCCCTGGGCACGCACCCCATGATCTGGACCTTTTCACAGAGAATGGACAGCCATGCATTGATAAAGGCAATGGGAAACTGCGTAAGTGCGATCGAACGGGCCGATCCGGCTTCCGGCAAGCGGGAATCCGCCTATCCCTTTTGGGGCAGGCCATCCGGCCGTCAATTTTCCATAGAACCCGGAGAGGGCCATATCATCTCATTCACCACACCCTGTCTGTCTCCCTTTGAATAGTCTCCCCGAGCGCTTGTAAAACATTCGCCCAATGTATCCTTCTCAATACGTACCCTGCTCCGTGGCCTTTGCCCGCTCCTCGCTGCTCATGGCTGCGAGCCGTTTTACCTCCGCCACGTTCAGCTTCAGCCCCTCCGCCACCCTGGTGCCGTAGTTCTGGTCCGCCTTGTAGAAGACGGCGGCCTGGCGCAGCTGGATACGCCTTTGGGCATTGCCCAGGTGATCGACGATGTTCCCCACCAGGCGATCCCGGTCGTAGTCGGTCATGACCCTGCGATAGAGCTCCCCCGCCTGGAAGAAATCGTCATTGAGAAAGGTAAAGGGGTAACGCCCCGCCTTTCCTGAGATCTCGAAGGGAGGCTCATCAGCGCCCTTGTCAGGGGCAGGCCCGCCGAAGCTGTTCGGCCAGTAATTGGGGCCGCCGCCCCCGTTTTCATCCACACGCATGAATCCGTCGCGCTGGTAGTTCTGCTCGGGGGGGTTCTTTGACCGGTTGACCGGAATGAGGTGGTAGTTCGGCCCCAGCCTGTGGATATGGGTGTCGTGGTAGGAGAACACCCGCGCCTGGAGCATCTTATCCGGAGACACGGCGATGCCGGGCACCACGTTTCCCGGGCAGAATGCGGCCTGTTCGATCTCCGCAAAGTAATTCTCAGGGTTTCGGTTCAACACCAGCTTGCCGATCGTGATCGGGGGGACCTCCTTGTGGAACCAGACCTTGGTGATGTCGAAGATATCCCAGCGAAAATCCCGTGCCTGCTCAGGGGTCATGATCTGCATCTCGAGGGTCCAGGAGGGGTAATCCTTCCGTTCGATCGCCTCATAGAGATCGCGGGTCGCGTGGTTGGAATCCTCCCCGGCAATCCGTCTTGCATCCTCCCTGGTGAGGTTCTTGATGCCCTGATCGGTCTTGAAGTGGTACTGAACCCAGAAATACTCGCCTTTTTCGTTGTACCATTTGAAGGTGTGGCTGCTGTAACCATTCATGTTGCGGTAGGTTGCGGGGATGCCCCGTTCGGAGAAGAGGATGGTGACCTGGTGAACGGACTCCGGGGTAAGGGAGAGAAAATCCCAGAACATGTCCGGGTCGGGCAGGTTGCTCGCAGGATGCCGCTTCTGCGTATGGATAAAATCGGGGAACTTCTGGGGGTCCCGTATGAAAAAGACCGGGGTGTTGTTTCCCGCAAGATCGTAGATGCCCTCCTCCGTATAAAACTTGATGGCAAACCCCCGCGGATCGCGGACCGCATCGGCGGAGCCCCGCTCTCCCCCCACCGTGGAGAACCGGACCAGGACATCGGTCTTCTTGCCGATCTTCGACAGGAATTTGGCCTTGGTGTATTTGGTGACATCCGCCGTCACCTCGAAGTACCCGTGCGCACCCGCTCCCTTGGCGTGGACGACCCGCTCGGGGATTCGCTCCCTGTCGAAATGGGTTATCTTCTCAAAAAGGTGGATGTCCTGCATCAACACCGGGCCGCGTTCTCCTGCAGTGAGGCTGTTCTGGTCATCGCCGACGGGGATGCCGAATGCGGTGGTTATTTTTTTCGCTTCCTTCATGGTTCCCTCCTTTCGGTTGGGTCTTTGGGTTAAAGCATTACAGCTAATTGATAACGCTTATCAATTGCGAGTCTTTTTCAATTGCAGATCAAAAGAACAGTGCGCTTCAAACGGAATTCGAATATTATCCTTGAGAGCCTATTTTCGAGCGGCATTCCGGACAGATGCCGAAGAAGTCCAAACGGTAGGTGATGACCTCGAAACCGCTTTCCTCGATGATCTCCCTGGTCATGTCCTGGAGGCTTGCCAAATCCGGGTCTATGATCCTCTTGCACTTGATGCAGATGATGTGCGGGTGTGGATATGGATTTATGCCGTCATAACGGTTGCTCCCGTCCGGGAATCCCAGCTCGAGGACCTCCCCCAGGGATTTCATGAGCAGGATGTTGCGATAGATCGTGGCCTGGCTGATGCCGGGGAAATCTTGTTGAAGCTGTCCGTATATCTCTTCAACGCTGGGATGACCTTCGCTTTTCGAGAGTATCCGTATGATGGCCAGTCGCTGCGGGGTTATCTTGTGGTTGTTTTCCTTGAGCTTATTTACCATAACCCGGTATCTGTCTTCGGAATCGGCCTTCATGACGAACCCTTCTAAATGATATCGATTCTCAATTGTAGGCAATACGCATGGCCATGTCAAATCAATTCCCGTGTCTTCATCGCCAAGATTAATCCGATCCGAACCAGTCGTGAAAGGCACGACCTTTTTCTTCCCTCTGGAATAACCCCGACCAGGATTTGTCGAGTATCGCACGGCGTTTGTCTATATTGTCTGTATGCATTTCATCCAGAAAAGCAAGTTCATCCATCATCAACATATCCCTCCGTATTCGACCGTTCGGTCTTGCATTCGTCCTTAAGGTCGCGTTGATCAAGGTTACTCTCTCCTTAAATAATCAAATTTCCTTTTTTTGCAAATAATTAAATTGATTCCGGAATCCGGCATTGTTCTTGAATAAAAAATCTCTCAGAGATGACTCTGAGACAGGGGTTTTGGCTGGGTTGCCCTCGGTTTCATCATCAAAACCCCTTCATCTCACAAATGAGACTTATGGAGATCTATTCGAGGTATCATGCAGGTATATCAAAGATTCAAAACCAATACGAGCAGGGCAATCAGGTGAGGAATCCTCTTGCCTTGTTTTATTACTTATCATAGGGGATCCTGTTGACCCTCTGAGATAGGGGAGGTGGTATTAGATTGGTTTCAACAGACTATTTTTCCCATTTATTCAATGATCGATTTAGGCTATGACGGATCAGGAGGTATCAAAAGGGGCAGATATACTTTTTCAATCCTGGTTAACTAAGGGTCAGATAATTAAACCTCTCAACTGATATATTGGGATCAGGAGTATCAAATGAGCAAGAAAATATTTTTGAAAGTTTCGATCATCAGTATCACCCTGTTATTAACGCTCGGCTTGTTGATTTCCTCAAATGCAATGGCCCAGCAATGGGGTTGGGGCACTCAGAGCTTTGGCGGATGGGGCGGTCCCCAGGGGTATAGCGGATGGGGCGGTCCCCAGGGGTATGGCGGCCGGGGCTTTGGTAACTCCGGATACGGCTATGGCGGAGGATTTTTCGGGTTCGGGTCCACTGCTTCTTCAACCGAGAAGAGATGGGCAGGCTGGAACGACGATGGATGGGAAGAGTTTATCGAGGAATTGGAAGAAAAATATCCCGATCTGGAAGGAATCGATTGGGATGATTATGAAAACTGGGATGAAGATGATTGGGAGGCGCTCAGGGAGGCATTGGATGAAGTGAGAGTCTCTGAAAGCCTGGATAAATTTATTGAGGATGTGACCGGGAAATGGGCTGAATATGATGCCGACGAGTGGGAAACATTCAACGAGAACTGGAATAATTTCATACTTGCGGCTGGAGAGGATGATGATCTGGATACCGAGGTTACATGGACCGGTTTTGTAGCACTCTACGGGTGCTTTACTGCGCCTGGTGATGATCCCGACAATATAGCCTGCTGGATGGAGGCTTACGACGACACCGACCCTGACGAAATAGTCCCTCTATGGACTGATGCGCAGTGGACAGATTTTCGAGGCATATACAAAGATTATCTCGAATACGAATGGAGTGCCTTTAATGAGGCACTTCGGGAAAGACTGGAAGAATACTATGATGTGAACTGGGAAGATTGGCGGAACTGGACTGACGGGGAGTGGGAGGACTATTTAGACAAATATAGTGATTTTACCTCTGTGCGCTCTTCTCGCAGCACCGGTTTTGGTAGTCCCTTTGGATACGGCATCAGCAGTTGTTGTGGTTACGGCTATGGCCAGGGCGGATTCCCCGGTGGTTATGGCGGCGGATATGGCGGGTACGGCTATGGCCAAGGCGGATTCCCCGGCGGTTATGGCTTTGGCGGATACGGATATGGCCAGGGCGGATTCCCCGGTGGTTATGGCGGCGGATATGGCGGGTACGGCTATGGCCAGGGCGGATTCCCCGGCGGTTATGGCTTTGGCGGTTCCAACGGATATTGGGGCTATGGCGGGCCATGGGGAGGTTATGGCTGGTAGCCGTCTCCTCTTGATTTCAAATTGACTGACACCTTCCGATAAACAGGGAAGACGTTTTTGCAGGCAGGTGTGCCTATATGGGTAAGTTCCACCCCTCAAGCACACCTGCCTTAAAACGTCACTTCAACGTCTCGATGCCCTTCCAAAAAATTCCCCATACCGACCCCCGCTCTCCTGTAAAAAAACGCCATGAACAATATAATCTTACATCGGGATTTTTCTTGAATCATAGAATCCTTTGAAAATACATAGGGCGGCTTATGGACAAAGACTCAAGGGTTTTTAATGACATCGTAACTCCCGACCTTGCTTGCGAAGGATGGAATAGGGTTTGACCAGGCGGATTTTCCGTCCGTGTCACGGGTGACCCTCACACGGATATACCGCTCCGATCCCTTTACTGTATACGATGCAGCGGTCGTCTCGGATGTGCTCTGAAGCAGGGCGCCATTGTTGCCAATAAAATCGATGGTGCTGCTTTCCCCTGTTTTTGCCTTAATTTTAGACGAAGAGGTCGATAGAGTGAGATCGGGTCCTGATGATGAATAGAAGTTGCCGCTGCGGATTCCCCCTATGAGGTCCGCTGCGGAATCGGAATTCGCATGCACCACGATCCACCCCTGATTGAACCCACTTCCTTCTATGGTGTGGCAGTCATCCGTGGCAACGCCCCAGACGAATACGCCGCGGGAAAGCGCCGAGTCCCAATGAAGCTCCGCATTGTGCTCCCGCTCCTGCTGCGATCCATTGAAGATCTCGATGGCGTCGTATCCATAGAGCCTCTCGATCTCCTGGATCGTCCAGTCGTTCTCGTAGTCGTCCGAACCCCAGGGATGATTGAGGATGGAGATACCCCCGTCCCCACGGATGACATTGAGTATGGTCTGGGCGTCCACTGCCGGTGTCTGCATTGAACATGCAAGCCGCCCGATGTGCCCGGTCAAGGCCGTTTCCTCGCACCCCTGGATAAAGCTGATGCCCGGCACGGAAGGGGATGATGTGACGGTATCGTGATCGGTCACCACAATGAAGTCATAGCCCGCATTTTTATATGCGGTCACGAGATCCTCGGGTGAATCCGCCCCATCCGAGTTTGTCGTATGGCAGTGGATCTGTCCTTTATACGAGCCGTTCCTGGCTTGATAGGGGCTGGTCAGGGAGACGTAGGTAGTGATGTTGTAGGGATTTGTCGGGGAAAAGGTATTGAACGCGGGAAACAAGGCATAGGTGTTTGCAGGAAATGTAGTGTACGCAAAACGGGATGATCCCGGATATGCGTTGGTTGTAGTGAAGGGATTCATGTACGAGAGGGACCCGATACCCTGGGAGTAGTAATTGGGAAGGGAGAAATTCATAAATGGTGCTGCCGAGCCTGGTATTGTGTTTGAAGATGTGCGCCACAGCATGGATGCCGGTATGGATGATTGACTCCCCTGGAATGGAGAACCGTACTGTGAAGGATTCACACCATACGATGATTGAACCAAGGGCGAAAAGGGGAAGGAAGGCAGAGAGGATACATAGGGGGAAAAACCCCAGGGGGAATAAACAGGCGCCGGTGAGGGATACTGAGACATGGGCCATGGCTGGAGGATTGCGTTATTGTTCCGCCCAGGGTATCCCGATAGGTAGCCTTGTCCCATCAACGGATATCCGTATCGAGCAGGATAATAGGATGGCGGGAAAAACGACGGATACCCCTGGGCATGAGTGTATGATGTATTGACAATGGAGAGGATGAAGACAGAACTGAGCAGTATCAATAAGGGAAGTATGCTTCTCCTTCGAACATCTTCCTTGGGTATCTTCCTGTACCCTTGTGCGCCGAAGGCGCCCGGACGTTTCATCTCGCTGTACCCTTTTCGAAAGCCCCCCGGATTAAGACATGCTAAATTCTCATTCCTCCTCCAGCTCCAGGGCCGCCGACAGCTCCTGAATCGCCTCATCCAATCGTTCCTGGTATCGCCCGTATTCGGCCCAGGCCCCCTTCTGAATGCACCCCTGGGCCGCCTCGTAATACCGGGTCACCTTCCGCGCGATATCGGCGACGGATTCCTCGTCCGTACCGGAGTGGTCCGCCTCCGTATCCAACGAGGAGGAAAGCCCGTTATCCTGTATGTCGAAGATCTTCTCCATTGCGCTTGAAAGCGTCTTCCCCATCTCGACCTTTTCCCCGTAGGCGACAATCACCCGTTTCAACTCGGGCAGATTGCTTTTATCCGCAGCCATGAGATAGACAGGCTCAACATACAGGATCGAATCCTCGATGGGGATGACCAAAAGATCGCCCCTCACCACATCGGACCCGAACTGGCCCCACAAGGTCATCTCGCGTGCGATCTTGGTCTGCTGGTCGATGCGTGCATCCACCTGCCGGGGGCCATAGATCAGTTTTTCCTTGGGGCATTGGTACACCAGCAGCTTGCCGTAATCGGGGCCGTCGCACTGCGCACACATCCATGCGATCATATTGCTCTTGTTGTCAGGGGTGAAGGGCACCATCAGGAGAAACTCCTCCTGCGCGCTTTCAGGAAGACGCATGGTCAGGTAATACCCCTTCATGGGGAATCGGGTGTTCCCGGAAAGGTTCTTTTGCAGGGGCAGGTCCCACAGGTCCTCCTTGTTGTAGTAGACCTGGGCGTCCTTCATGTGATAGGCCTGGTACATCCTGGCCTGGATCTCGAAAAGGTCCCGGGGATAGCGGATATGGGCACGCAGGTCCTCGGGCATCGCGTCGAAGGACTTGAAGAGCCCGGGGAATATCCTCCGGTAGGTCCGGACGACCGGATCTTCCTCATCCACGATATAGAAGGTGGTTTCACCGGTGTACGCATCGATGACCACCTTCACCGAATTACGGATATAGTTGATTATCTTTTTCCGAGGCTGCCGGCCTGTAAAGATTCCCTGGGCAGCCTGGCCGGATGAGCCGATATCAGCGGCCATGTCGTATCGCTCGGAATAGGGGTATTTATCGGTGGTGGTGTAGGCATCCTGTATCCAGACGATGCCGCCTGTCTTTGATATGACGGGATACGGGTCCCGGTCATAGGTCAAAAAGGGTGCCAGTGCCCTGACACGGTCCCTGACCCTGCGATGGAACATGATGCGGCTTTGGGGGGTGGTGTAGCCGGTAAACAGGATCTTCGGCTCAAAAAATTTTATGGAAAAGACCAGCCGCCTGAACAGGGAGCCGATGGGCACGCCCCCGCTCCCCTCATACCGTGTGTAAATATTGATATCCCCCTTGGGATAGTCGAACTCCTTGGATTTGCTGTTCACGATGACGACGTCGCTGACCCTTTCCCCATAATAGATCTCCGGCCGGGTAATGGCGAGCATGGTCTCGGTCACCGGCGGTATGTCCTTGATGATGAAATTGGGCAATCCGTTCTCGGTCATGCTGTTGACCGGGCTCATGCACAGGCCGTAGCCGTGCGTGTATTTGCAGTACCGGTTTTCGAAGGTCCTGGCCTCCAGGGGCAGATTCCCCTGATCGAGCTCCCTCACGGAGAGCATCACCTGAGTTTTTTCATTGCTGATGGTGTAGCGATCTTCGTCCACCTCCACAAATTTGTAGTACAACCGTATCTCCTGCAATTCCTTGTAGGTTTGTCGCAACGGGGTCTTGTCCCATATCTTTACATTCTTGATTGTCGGGGCATTATTGAGGATGTCCTCGAAGGTCAGGTTCGTGGATGCCGTGAAATCCCTCTCCTCGATCCGGTCCAGATCGTATCCGAGCCGGGTATACCGGATATTGTGTTGAAGATATGGCCTCTCCCGTGTCAATTCACTGGGTTCGACGATGAACTTCTGGACCGCCCAGGGCGTCAGCTCGCTCACCAGGATGGAAAGGGCGACCAGCGCACCCAAACCGATGAGTGGCCATTTCCAGCCCCTGGCCGGCGAGTTGATCCAGAATATAACGGCACATACAAGGGCGATGCAGATGATGATCCAGTAGGCGATCAACTGCGCCTTCATATCGGTGTATCCGGCGCCGAAGGTCACCCCCCGGTCCGAATACACGAGCGCCAGCGATTGCAGCCTTCTGTCCCAGGCAATGAGCAATAAGATGAAACCGGCCAGCACCGACAGATGTACCTTCGCCCTGCGGGTGAACAGAAAGGCGCCCCTCCTCAGGTTCAGGGCCTTGTCCTTCAGATAGACAACCCCTACCATCAACGTGATGATAAGGACGGCAATCAGGAGCCATTGCTGCACAAAGAGGTGCACGGGATATGCGAATACGAAAAAACCGACATCCTTGCTGAAAATGGGATCAAGGAGCGCAAAGGGGGTCCGGCGCCAGAAGCGCAGGAATGCATCCCATTTTCGTATGGCCGGCCATGCACCCATGGCAATGCCGAGGAGAACACAGGCCAGGGTCAGATACCGATTCACCCTTTCCGGTTCTATGGGAACGGACTTTATGGTGTTGAGGTCCTCCGTTCGATAGGAGAGATTCCAGTGCTCCTTGGGTGGCCCCAGCTTTCTGGCCAGATAGATATTGAGGCCGGCAATCAGGATGAAAAGGGTCCCGAAAAGCACCCATAACAACCCCTTGGCCAGAAAAACGGTCCAGAACACCGGGGTGTAATTCAGGCTTCTGAACCACAATAATTCACCGTAAAAATCGGACAGCGTAATGATGCTGATAACCGCTATAAACCAGATGACGACGTTGTTGATGATGAACCTTACCGCTAGCTTCATTCCCTCTCCCCGAGTATCAGAAAACCATTCACGGCCTCGTCTGTTGACCTGCTATATGCCCTGGATTATCCCGTGATTCCCTTTCGGCTACATCCGGTCACCGACAGGCGTTTTCTGGATGAATACGATGGTGTCATCGTAAGATGGTGATGAAAGGCATGCATGGCTCACCGGCAGCCATGCATGCCCGTCTATTTCAACGGCCACAGCAATGATCCATTACTTCTCAAATACCGAACCATCACGTGCGGATCATCCTGTGGCCGGCACATAGCGTTACAGCAGTTAGAACCAGCCCTGTGATGGAAATCCAAAGCCGAATCCTGTTTGCGGCCCAAAACCGAACCCGCCCTGGGGTCCGAAGCCGAACCCGGCCTGCGGGGCAAAACCGTATCCGGATTGGGATGGATATCCGAATCCGCCCTGGGCCCCTAATCCATAGGCGCCCTGTGGCATGATCCCAAATCCGCCTTGCGGTATCAAACCGAACCCGCCCTGCATTGCGTATCCGTATCCGGATTGGGATGGATATCCGAATCCGCCCTGGGCCCCGAATCCGTAAGAGCCCACCGGTGCATACCCGTACCCTGCCTGCGACGAGTATCCATAGGGACCCTGTGACGCGTATCCGAGATTGACTTGGGGCATGTATCCGTATCCGGATTGCATCCCGTATCCATATCCGCCCAGGGACCCGTAGCCGACTCCCGTTTGCGGCATGTATCCGTATCCGGACATCGGCATCATGGAAGCATATCCGGATTGCTGGGCACTCATGCCGTAATTGCTGCCTGTGATCTGAAATGCCTCGGACTTGGTAAAGGTAATGGTGTCTTCATCCATCGTCATCCCCATTGCCCCCATATCACCGAATCCCCCCGGGAACATTCCCCCCGGAAACATGCCCCCCGGAGGCATTCCCCCAGGAAACATTCCCCCCTGCGGGGGTTGAAATCCTCCACCCCAACCACCGAACCCACCTGCAGGAGGCTGGAAATCCTCCGGATCAAAATCCTCCCAATCGAAGCCACCCCAGCCTCCGAACCCTCCGCCTGAGAACCTGGAGTTCTCGA
>JBLIRP010000063.1:0-24490 GCA_049472355.1 bacterium
GCAACCTTAAAGGCAGTAGCGCTCAATATATTCCGGGCAAGTGCATACCAGACAGCCCAAAAAGCCGAAATTCCCAATAATCCCGAGGGCTGTACTGCCCTATTTTACCTGTTTTTAGTTTTCAAAGAACTTTTCTGCGCAATTAAGCAGATTTTTAAAAATAGTCATTCCCAATGGGATGAATATTATCTGTTCAACCTAAGATCTTTAGGATGACTTTTTACGAGGCCATCAATTTTAGTACCTATGAAAAATATGTGGGTAGCAATATCCGAATTGTTATCAATGGCGGAGGGAGCAGGATTCGAACCTGCGGACCTTTCGGTCAACGGTTTTCAAGACCGCCGCCTTAAACCACTCGGCCATCCCTCCAACCGCTCAAGCAATACCCTGGTGTTTTCTTGTATAGTACATGCATTGTGAAGGTACGGCATCGCAACGTTTCGATCCTGTCCCGCGAGGGATCCCATTCCGCATGGTTGCAAAGGCAGGAGCGACGTTCCATTCCCTTATGCACGTTCCGTATCCGGCATGGTATCCGCGTTCCCTTACGGGCGGGTGATCCGTTCCATTCCATCCATGTAGGGCCGCAGGGCATCCGGGATGACGACCTCTCCGTTTTCCTGTTGATAATTCTCCAGCACCGCCACCATGGTGCGTCCCACCGCCAATCCTGATCCGTTGAGGGTATGCACCAAACCCGTTTTCCCCGAGGACCCGTCCCTGAACCGGATCTTCGCCCTGCGAGCCTGGAAGTCCTCGAAGTTGCTGCAGGAGGATATCTCGCGGTACACCCCCTGGCTGGGCACCCACACCTCTATATCATACGTCTTTGCGGCCGAAAAGCCAAGGTCCCCGGTGCACAGGGAGACCACGCGATAGGGGATATCGAGCCGCTTCAACACCTCCTCCGCATTGAGGAGCAGGGATTCGAGCTCATCATAGGAATGCTCCGGCCGGGAAAACTTCACCAGCTCCACCTTGTCGAACTGGTGCTGCCTGATAAGGCCCCGCGTGTCCTTTCCGTAGGAGCCCGCCTCGCTTCTGAAGCAGGGGGTAAATGAGACGTATTTCCGGGGAAGGGTACTCCCCTCCAATATCTCATCCCTGTGGATGTTGGTGACCGGCACCTCGGCGGTAGGGATCAGGTAATAGGCGCCGTCGCTGGTGCGAAAAAGGTCCTGTTCGAACTTGGGGAGCTGGCCGGTTCCGAACATGCTGTCCGCATTCACCAAGAGGGGCGGAAGCACCTCGGTGTAGCCGTGTTCCTTGATGTGAAGGTCCAGCATGAAGCTGATGAGCGCCCGCTCCAGGCAGGCCCCGGTTCCCCGCAGCAGGGCGAACCGCGCACCGGAGATCTTCGCGGCGCGTTCAAAATCGATGATACCGAGGATATCCCCTATCTCCCAATGGGGCCTCGGCTGGAAGGGGAATTTCGCGGGAGTGCCCCGGGTCTTCACCACGGCGTTCTCGCGCTCGTCGGTCCCCACAGGGACGGATTCGTGCGGAACGTTGGGAATGGAAAGAAAGAGATCTTCTATGGCGGCGTCGATGCCCTTGAGGCGTTCCTCGATGGTTCGTATCTCCTCGGAGACCTGCTTCATATGGGCGATGAGGCCCGAGGCGTCCTCCTTCCTCTTCATCATGCCGCCGATTTGTTCGGACACCACATTCTTTGTATGCCGCAACTCCTCGCTCCGTTGCAGGAGCTCGCGCCTCTCCGTGTCCTTCTGGGCAAAGGAATCCAGCCCCACATCAATGCCCCTCTGGGCGATTTTTTCCCTGACGTGGTCAAAGTGTTCCCTTACGAACCGTTTATCAAGCATGGAAAATCCTCGCATTCATTGGCACAAAGGAAGATTCGACGTATAAGGGTATCATCGGAACGGATTTCTGTCAATCTCGCGGAATGGTCTTGCGGAATGGTCTACCATTTATACTTCTGGTCAGCGGTCGAGATCTTGAGCTGGGTCCTCAGGCTTTCCACGCGGTGCTTCAAGGTCTCGTTCTGGGGGTCATCTTTGAGCATCCCTTCGTAGAGCTCCAGTCCCTTGGCAAGCTCCCCTTGATTTGCATAACAGTCCGCCATACTCTTGGTGATGGTTGTCTTTATTTCCTGATCATCGGTCAACTGCAGGGCGGTCTGGAGGTATTCTGTGGCGTTGGTATACATGCTCTCCAGGCAGTAGAGTTCCCCCAGCCTATGAATGACATGAATTTTCATGTCGGATTGGGGATACCGCTCCAGGAAGAGCTCGAACTCGGTGATCGCCTGCTTGAAATCCTCCAGGTATGCAAATATCTCCGCAATGCTGTATTGGGCCTGCGGGGCCTGCGGATGCTTGGGGAAAAGCTTCAAAAAGACCTGATACTCGCTTATGGCCTGATTTTGCTCGGAGAGCACTTCAAAGAGGATCTTGGCGATCTTCATCTGGGCCACCGGCGCGTATTCACTCCTCGGATAATTGGTCACCAGGCGGCGATAGTCATACACTGCCTGAACATAATCGTTCATGTGCAGGTAACGGATATCCGCAATCCACAGGTTCGCCTCGGGTGAGAAGGGATGATGCGGATATTGATCGAGAAAGGACTCAAAGGTTTCCAGGGATTTTGTATACTTCCCCCTGGTCCAGAGATCTATCGCATGGTTAAAAAGCTTTTCACCCTTTTGTCTTCCGAGGCAGCCTATAATGAGGAAGAATATCAGTACGATCAGGATCAGCCTATTTCTCATCATCCCCCACTTCGGCCCTGTCTTCGAGGCGTGCCACTCCGACTACCTTGTCATCGGTGTCAAGGGTGACGAGTTTTACCCCCTGGGTGTTCCTTCCCAGAGACCGTATACCCTCTACCGGCACCCAGATTACCGTCCCCTGCGCGGTGATGAGCATAATGGTGTCCGCCGGCCGCACCGCCTTGACCCCTACCACGGATCCCTTGCCCTTCTTTATCTGGATGTTCTTCAGCCCTTTTCCGCCGCGGTGCTGCTCCCTGTAGAGTGAAAGGGAGCTTAGCTTGCCGTATCCCTGCTCGGTAACCGTGAGAAGGGACTCTCCCTCGGACACGATCTGCATGTCCACCACCTCGTCATCCTGATCAAGGTTGATCCCCCGAACCCCCTGGGATCTCCTGCCAAGGGGTCTGATATTTTCCTCGGTGAAGTGAATGGCCATGCCGTGTTTAGTGCCCAGGAGGATATGACCGTGACCATCGGCCATCTTTACGGTAATGAGCCGGTCGTCAGGCTCGAGGGCAATCCCGATGGTGCCTTGCATGCACAGGCCGCGGGTGGTTTGATATTCACTCACGCAACTCTTTTTCACCTTGCCCTTTTTCGTGGCCATAATGAGAAAATGCCCCTCGTCGAATTCCTTGAACGCAAAGATGGCCGTTATCCTCTCATCCTTGGTGATGGGAATGAGGTTTACCAGCGGCTTTCCCTTGGATTGCCGCGTGGCCTCGGGTATTTCATAGACCTTGCACCAGTAGAATTGACCCGAGTCGGTGAAAAAAAAGATATAGTGATGCATGGTGGTGACGAACAGATGTTCGGGAAAATCCTCCTCCACGGTGGTCACGCCCCTGACACCGTACCCCCTTCTCTTTTGCACCCTGAAATAATCCAGGGAGGTGGTCTTTGCGTATCCGCGATGTGTTATCACCACCACCACGTCCTTGTCCTGGATCGTATCCTCGTAGGCGATCTCCTCCTCGTGCGGAATAATCTTGCTTTGTCGGGGCTGAGCGTATGCCTTCTTTATCTCCAGCAACTCCTCTCTGATGACCGCCATGAGGAGTTCGTCGCTGCCCAGGATGGACTCGAGTTTTGTGATCAATGCGTACAGATCCTCAAGTTCCTTGATAATCTTGTCCCTCTCCAGCCCGGTGAGTCTCTGCAACCTCATGTTGAGAATCGCGTTCGCCTGGACATCGGTGAGCTGGAATCCTTCCATCAGCCGTTGACGGGCCTGTTCGGGGGTGGCCGAGGACCTGATCATATGGACCACTGCATCGATGTTATCGATGGCGATTTTGAGCCCTTCGAGGATATGCGCCTTATCCTTTGCCTCCTTGAGCTCAAATCGTGTGCGGCGTGTGACGATCTCCCTTCTATGTTCAAGGAACAGGCGAAGAATCGTCCTGAGATTCAATATCTTCGGCTTGTTTTTTACCAGGGCCAGCATGATGATGCCGAAGCTCACCTGCATCTGCGTATGCTTATAGAGCTGGTTCATGATCACCCTGGCCACCTGATTCTTCTTCAAATCAAGAACGATGCGCATTCCATCCCGGTCGGACTCATCCCTGATGTCCTGTATACCCTCGAGCTTTCCCTCATTGACCAGTTCCGCGATCTTCTCCACAAGACGGGCCTTGTTCACCTGATAGGGAAGCTCCTTGATGATGATGCGTTCCCTGTCCTTTTTTTCATCGATTTCCACCTCGCAGCGTGCCCGCACCTGGATGATTCCCCTGCCCGTGCGGTATGCGTCAAGAATCCCTTCCTTGCCGTAGATAAATGCGCCGGTTGGAAAATCAGGGCCATTGATACACTGCATAACGGAATCGATATCCGCATCCGGTTTGTCAATCAAAAGAACGAGGCCCTCGATTACCTCTCCGATATTGTGCGGCGGGATGTTTGTGGACATGCCGACGGCAATGCCGGAAGAGCCGTTTACCAAAAGATTGGGTACCCTGGTGGGAAGAACGATGGGCTCGGTAAGGCTTCCGTCGAAATTGGGCGCAAAATCGACGGTGTCCTTTTCAAGATCAGACAATATGTGCTCGCTTATCCGCGCCAGTCTGATCTCCGTATACCTCATAGCCGCAGGTGAATCCCCGTCTATGGAGCCGAAATTCCCCTGGCCGTCGATGAGCGGGATTTTCATGGAGAATTCCTGTACCATGCGGGTTATGCTGTCGTAAAGGGCGGCGTCTCCGTGCGGATGAAATTTTCCCAGGACCTCCCCGACGACACGGGCCGATTTCTTGTACGGCCTGTTCCAGGTCAATCCGAGCTCATGCATGCCATAGAGGATGCGACGGTGAACCGGTTTTAGTCCGTCCCGTACGTCAGGAAGCGCCCTGCCGATGATCACGCTCATGGCGTAGTCAAGATAGGACGTTCTCAACTCATCTTCGATATCAACGGGAATACTTCTCGATTCAGTGACCATAGGTGCTTCGCTTTCCCTCTTTTTTCAAGGAATGTTAAACATCCAAATTTTTAACCTCAAGGGCGTTTTCCTGGATGAACCTCCGCCGCGGATCGACTTGATCGCCCATCAGAACGGTAAATATTTCATCCGCCTCCACCGCGTCCTCTATCTTGACCTGAAGAAGCGATCTGCTGTCCGGATTCATGGTGGTATCCCACAGTTGATCGGGGTTCATTTCACCAAGGCCCTTATACCGCTGTATGTTTATACCTTTTTGTGCAAGATCAATAACACTGTTCGCGAGGCCGAAGACATCATCGACGGTATATTCCTGATTTCCCTTCCTTATCAGGTAGGGGGGAGATCCCAACGATTTAACCTTCTTCCGTAATCCGTAAATAAGCTTGAATTCCGGGGACCCGAGGAAGTCGGTATCGATGACGAAGAGATTATCGACGTTTTTGTTTTTTGTTTCAATGATGATCTCAAAACATTGATGTTCCTCATCCGTTTCCTTCCGGATGTTCACCACGCATTTTCCCATCATCGGAAATGATGCGACACGGCCGCGTATCTGCTCAATGATGAAATCCACATTCTCTTCGCTCTTGAGGGACTCGGTTTCCAGTCCGTCGATATCGATAATAAGACGGATGATATCGGTGTCGAGGCCGATCCTTCCCAGTTTGTCCACCTGTTCATCGAGTTTCAGAAGTGCCTTTATTACCTTGATGAGTTCCTCTCCCTGAACGATTGCGGAGTGATCGTCGCCTGATGCCACCTCGATAGTCTTTGTTCCAGCCTTGAGAATGATATCGTGCATTTGATTCTCATCCTTTGCGTAAATATCCTCCTTCCCTATCTTGATCTTATACAGCGGGGGCTGGGCGATATAGAGATAGCCCCTCTCCACCACGTCGGGCATTTGACGAAAGAAAAAGGTCAACAAAAGGGTTCGAATATGGGCACCGTCCACGTCGGCATCGGTCATGATAATGATCTTTTTATACCGTATCTTGTCCACGTCGAATTCCGTGTCGCCGATCCCGGTTCCCAGTGCGGTAATAATGGTTTTAACCTCCTCGTTTACCAGCATCTTATCGAATCGAGCCTTTTCCACGTTCAATATCTTTCCCTTGAGGGGAAGAATTGCCTGAAATCTCCTGTCTCTCCCCTGCTTTGCCGATCCTCCGGCGGAATCCCCCTCTACAAGATAGATTTCACACATCCCGGGATCCGCCTCCGAGCAGTCGGCCAGTTTTCCGGGAAGGGAATGGGAATTCAGGGCTCCCTTTCTCCTGGTAAGCTCACGGGCCTTCCGCGCGGCCTCCCGCGCCCGAGCCGCAGCTATGAGCTTTTCTATGATCTTTTTCGCCACGTCCGGATTTTCGGACAGATAGGTGCGCAGCTTATTGTTGACCACGGTCTCGACAATACCCTTGATCTCGCTGTTTCCCAGTTTTGTTTTCGTCTGGCCTTCAAATTGCGGGTTGGGAAGCTTGATACTTATCACCGCGGTGAGCCCCTCCCTTACATCCTCGCCGCTTGGGGTAATCTTCACGTTTTTGAACTGGTTGCTTTCCTGGGTATACGTATTGAGCGTCCTAGTCAGGGCGGACTTGAATCCAATGAGATGGCTTCCTCCTTCGTGCGTATTGATATTATTTGCATACGAGAATATCTGTTCCGCATATCCATCGTTGTATTGCAGGGCGATTTCGCAGATATTCCCGTCCTTTTCCTGATAGAAATAGATGGGCTTTTCATGCAGGGGATTCTTGTTCTTATTGAGATGCTGCACAAAGGAGATGATCCCCCCCTCGTAGAAGAACTGATTCTTTTTTCCGGTCCTTTCATCCTCGATAACAATGGTCAATCCCTTGTTGAGAAAGGAAAGTTCCCTGAGCCGGTTTGAAAGTATATCGAAGCTGAACTCTATTTCGCTGAAGATGGTGTCATCCGGTAAAAAGGTGATCTTGGTCCCGGTCTTTTCAGTGGAACCTGTCCTCTCAAGCCCCGTAACGGGCACTCCGCGCTCATAACGCTGGTGATACACCGAGCCATCCCGTCGTATTTCGAGCTCCAGCCACTCGGCAAGGGCATTCACCACGGACACGCCGACCCCGTGAAGCCCCCCTGCCACCTTATAGCTCTGATTGTCAAACTTACCGCCGGCATGCAGCTTGGTCATAACCACCTCTGCGGCGGAAATTTTCAATTCCTTGAATTCGTCTACCGGTATCCCTCTTCCATTGTCGATCACGGTTACGGAATTATCGATATGGATAATCACCGAAATGTGATCGCAGTATCCTCCCATCGCCTCGTCTATGCTGTTATCGACGAGTTCGTAGACCAGATGATGCAATCCTTGGGAACCGGTGTTCCCTATATACATGGATGGTCGTTTTCTTACGGGATCAAGGCCTTCAAGTACCTTAATGCTTTCCGATGTATATTCCGCTTTCATACTATTTATTCCTTATAATAATGTATTATAAATATAAAATATAAGTACTATCAGTAGACAAAGAAAATGGGAATAAGTCTACTTATTTGTTGTTTTTTATAGTAAAAAATCCTGTACAATTCGTTGGATAACCCTTGGTGCACAGTGTGGATAACTCAGAATTTCGCTCAATCGCGTTTATCCACATTTGAAACAACAAAAAATACATAGGCTTCTACCGTTTAATCATTTCAATAAGTTTATTGATATTCTGCCGGAGTTCAAAATCGATTTCCAGCAGGGCCTCTATTTTATCGCAGGCGTGCATTACGGTGGTATGGTCCTTTCCGCCGAAACACTGTCCTATTTGAATAAGTGACTTGTCGGTAAGCTTTCGGGCGAGAAACATGCCTATCTGCCTGGGCAATGCTATATGGCGGGTGCGGGTTTTAGATTTCAGTTCGGAAAATTTTATATTGTAGTATTTACAGATAACTTTCTGAATATTTTCGATATATATGATGTTTTCCGCCGGATTGAGAATGTCCTTGAGGACCTCCTTCGACATATCGAGGGTGATCGGGGACCCGGTAAGAGAGGAAAAGGCGATCAATTTTATCAGGCAGCCTTCAAGTTCCCTGATATTCGACTTAATATTGTTGGCAATAAAAAAGGCCACATCATTGGGGATATCTATATTGTTTATCTCCGCCTTTTTGAATAGGATGGCCACCTTGGTCTCGAGTTCAGGGGGTTGAATATCGGCGATTAATCCCCATTCGAAGCGGGAACGGAGTCTCTCTTCTATGGTAGGTATATCCTTGGGCGAGGAGTCGCTCGAAATTACAATCTGTTTATGTGTTTCAAACAGGGAATTAAAGGTATGAAAGAATTCCTCCTCGGTCCGCTCCTTGCCGGCGATAAACTGGATGTCGTCGATTAAAAGGACATCGATATTTCGGTATTTTGAACGGAAAAGGTCCATTCTGTCGTAGCGTATAGAATTAATAAGCTCATTGGTGAATTTTTCTGATTGGATATACAGGGCGTTAAAATTCTTGAAATTATCCAGTATATAGTGACCTATGCCGTGCAAAAGGTGGGTCTTGCCCAATCCCACGCCTCCATAAATGAAAAGTGGATTATAGGTAAGGGATGGATGTTCGGCGACCGCCTTTGATGCGGCGTGGGCGAATTGATTGCAGGAGCCGACGACGAATTTATTAAAGGTGTACTTGGGATTAAGATTTGCCGCTGCATGATCCTTAAGGGTCATTTGAACCGGTGGTTTGGCCGGGGATTCCCTTTTCGTGGAGTGAGTCTCTTGTTCGACCTCGAAGGTGGAATCATTGGAAATAAGATATTGGATCTCCGTATGACTATTGGTAATTGATCGAAGGTTCTCCAATATCAGTTTATGGTAGTTTTCAAGAAGCCATGACTTAAAGAATTTATTGGGTACCTCGATGGTCAGTGTTTTCCCGTCATAGATCTTAAATTTGGTTGGACTCAGCCAGGTATTAAAGCTGTGCCTGTTGATTTGATTCTCAAGAAGATCAAGGGTTTTGGTCCAAATGTTTTCCATATTCGATAAACGTATTGATTCAAAAAAAATTAAAAGGAAATCAAAAAGATATGAACATGTTTATCCACAATTGTGGATAACAAGAGTAAACAAAAAAAATACCCTCTAAAATTCAAGGCATTAAACATAATGTAACCTTTCACATAAAAAAGAATATACATGTGTACGGTTGAACAAATGTTCATTAAGGATATGGAATAAAGCCAAGGTAGAGAAGAGAATACACTATCATTCATATGCAGAATGCGTAGTCATTGATCATCATCGTCCATAAGGCGAATGTGCCATAAAATAAAGCCTCTCCTTACCTTCGGTTAAAGAAGCAAATGTTCTGATCTCTCTGCGGGAAGGGGGGATTTATTTAAAAAACATAGTATTAACAAACGGTTTTACTATATCAGATTTCAATGGGAATTTCAATAATCGAATAGTCGTTTGATCAATAATTTCTATGATGAAACGCCCATGAACCGGATGAAGGTGCGAATGTAGAATGTAGAAGTGAAACACCCATGGGCCTTCAGCGCACAAGGAAGCATGAAAATGCCCCAAAGGGGATTTTCAGATGAAAGGGGGATTCTTTATAGGGGATTCGCCATTACTGTCAACGGGATGCGTACGGCGTAGGACGGGTATGGGGAGAAAAAAAGGAATTGAATGAGGGATCATGACGGCCGGCAAATGGGTGTATATTGACAGGAAAGTAATTAAAAAATATAATGTCTATTCACTTTTTTATAGGGGGTATCCATGAAAAGGACGTATCAGCCGAAAAAATTAAGAAGATTGCGAAGGCATGGATTTTTAAAGAGGATGAGCACGCGCCACGGAAGGGCCATATTGAACAGACGAAGGAGAAAGGGAAGAAAAAGGCTCGTGGTAAGCGTGTCATAAAAAACCATGTCATGTTCTTCAGCAGGCGAGGGAATTTCATCGGAAGAGCGTATACGGAGCAAGGGGGAATTTAAGGAGATATTCAGGAAGGCCGGAAGAATAGATAGGAATGGATTAAAGATATATTTTGCGCCGAACGGCAAGGAAATATCCCGATTCGCAGTCGTTGTGGGAAGGAAGATAGGATGTGCGGTTAAAAGAAATAGGATAAAGAGGGTGATTCGAGAGGTTTATCGAAGAAATAAGAACATTTTTAAGGGGGGTATCGATTGGGTCTTCATTGCGAAGGGCGAATGGGGTACGGTAACCTACCGGGAGATTGAAGGAATCCTTACGGGTGCGGTCAGTGATTTGGAGAGAAGGAAAAATTTTAGAAGAAAAGGGATTTCTCAGAAGAGGGAATAGAAAAGGCTCCGCCGTCATAGCAAACATTCTTATCTTATTCATAAAAGTATACCAGTATACACTCTCCCCGATTGTTGGTCATACATGTAGATTTATACCCACCTGCTCGCAGTATTCCGTTATGGCAATAAAAAGACATGGCCCCTTTACGGGCATGCGTTTAACAATCTTTCGTATACTTAAATGCCATCCTTGGCACAAGGGCGGTTATGATCCCGTACCATAAGGTTTATTTACAACGAACCATGCAGGGACTAAGAAAGGAAGAGGAATAAGACATGGATGATCGGGTGCTCCTGGCAATCTTTTTATCGATACTCATCATTATAACCTATCAGTACTTTTTCATGCCAAGGCCGGTCGTTCAAAAGAAGCCTTTAGGGGAGAAAGAGGAAATCGTCATCGAAGAAAAGGGGCTTGGGGACAGCGAATTTCAGGACGAGGGATTGAACGGTCTTATAGAGATCCAGAAGGCGCGAAAACAGGAGAATGTACGAATAGAAACGGGGAAATATATTGCCGAGGTTACGAATAACGGCGGATGTTTGAAGAGCTGGAAATTAAAGGAGTATACGCAGGAAAAACGCTATGAAACCTGGCCGTTGAAAAAGGCCTTCTGGATACAGGTGCTTCAATCGTATAAACGTGTACTGGGTTTGAAACATGATGACGTAGAAAATGAAGTACGGGGGCTTGTTGAGCTTATACCGGAAAATGACAAGGGGATAAAAACGCTCCCGCTCGATATTACGTTGATTTCGGAGATCGGAGGCAAGGAGGTTTTTGGAGAAGGGTTCTACGAAATAAGGACCGATGAATACATCGATGCGAACAAGGGGATACAACCCTCAGTAATACTGTCATATCTGGATGATCGAGGGATTCTCATAGGGAAGGAGATCAGATTTTTTGAAAATGAATATAAGCTTGGCATCGATATAACCATGAAAAATATTTCCGGAAGGGATCAGGCGGTGGATTATGCCCTATGCTGGGGACCCGGCATTGGCAGAAATATGGAGCAGGAAGGACATCACCGTTTTGAGGGGCCTGTTTTTTGGATAAACGGGAAGAAGGTGCGGATAAAGCCCAAGAAGATAAAGGAGCCGGTTATAAAGGAGGGAAGTCTGGAATGGGTGGGGTATGAAAAGACGTACTTTGGCGCTGCGATCATCCCCGAAAACACGAGTGCCGAGGCGGTCGTATTCAGGAGGGGGGCCGCGGAGGGGGAAGAGGACGCGATCATCGTCGGGGCGAAGTATCCTCTAAGGGTTATAACGGCCGGCGGCCAGATCAGGGATTCATACGAGGTGTATATCGGCCCCAAGCGAAAGGAGGATTTGATTGGCGTCGCCGGGCATTTTGTGGAGATCATCGATTATGGATGGTTTTCCTTCCTGGCAAAACCGCTCATATGGTTTTTAAAGTGGGTGTATCGATACATTCCGAATTACGGAATCGCTATAGTTCTCTTGACGATCATCATTAAGATACTTTTTTGGCCGTTGACCGAAAAGAGCTTCGGCTCCATGCAGGCAATGCAGAAGATCCAGCCGAAAATGGCCGCGCTCAGGGAGAAGTACAAGGGTGATCCGACCAGAATGAACAAGGAGATAATGGATCTGTACAAAAAGCATGGGGTGAATCCCCTCGGGGGATGCCTTCCCATGATTTTACAGATACCGGTGTTTTTCGCCCTGTACGAGGGACTTCTTGTTGCGATAGAGATGCGGGGCGCACCATTCTTCTTGTGGATACAAGACCTTTCGGCGATGGATCCCCTTTTGATTACCCCGGTGTTGATGGGAATAACCATGTACATGCAGCAAAAAATGATGCCCACGGGAATGGATCCCAAGCAGGCGAAAATGATGAATCTCATGCCCATCATATTCACGGTTTTCTTCCTCGGCTTCCCCTCCGGATTGGTCATTTATTGGTTATTGAACAACGTCCTCACCATTGGCCATCAGTATCTGATTCATAAAAGGACGCTACAGGCAAGCGAGGCATGTTAGACGATACCATCGTTGCCATCTCAACCCCTCTCGGAGAATCGGGCATCGGCATTGTCAGAATGAGCGGAAGGGACTGTCTTAGGATCGCCGATCGCATGTTTTCCCGGGGAGATGCCCGCGGGGTATTCGATTTTTCCGACCATAGCATTAATCATGGATGGATTATGGATCCGGGCAGCGGCCAGGTTGTAGACGAAGTGCTTATAAGCATTTTGAAGGCGCCGAAGACCTACACCAGGGAGGATATGGTTGAAATCAATTGCCATGGAGGCATGATCGCGGTGAGCCGCACGATGGATCTTGCAATACGTTTAGGCGCGCGTCCGGCCCTGCCCGGAGAGTTCACCAAGAGGGCCTTTCTTAATGGAAGAATCGATCTGGCGCAGGCGGAGGCAGTGCTCGATATTATTAGTGCCCAAAGCGAAGAAGGACTTTCATATGCACTAAGGCGGCTGAGGGGGTCGATTCGGGATGCCACGACAGGAATCAGGCAAGGGCTGGTAAGGATTCAATCCCATGTGGAGGCGGGAATCGATTTCGAGGATCAGATGCGCCCTGACACCGGTTCGATCCTGGAGGAAATCGATTCATTAGCAAAGGGGATACGGGCGCTCATTGAGGGGTACGAATCCATGCGGCAACGGGAGCGAGGCATACGGATCGTGATCTGCGGCAGAACAAACGTGGGAAAATCCACCCTCCTGAATGCCGTATATGGCGATGACCGGATCATCACCTCCACTATTCCCGGAACGACGAGGGATTCCGTTCAGGTGGAGATCATCATGGACGGGATGATTTTTCATGTGGTGGATACCGCGGGGATACGGCAAGGAAGGGGCGCCCTGGATGAATTATGCGCGGGAAAGACGCGGGAGGAAATCGAGCGGTCGGATCTTATCATTGTTGTTTTCGATATATCACGAAGGCTGAGTAAGGATGATGAACGGGTGGTGCGAATGCTGGGAGACAGGAGGGGGGATATTCTCTGGGTGGGGAACAAGAAGGACCTTCCTCGCGCAATCAATATGAAGGCACTGAAGACGCTGATTTCCAATGAGACACTTATTGAGGTCTCCGCAAAGGAGGCAAAGGGCTTGGATCTACTGGTCAATGAAATAAAACGGAGAAAAGAGAAGATGCACGGGTCCGTGTATGAGGGTATAATGATCAACAAACGAATCAATGGACACCTCATGCGCATCGGTGAAGTACTTGACCGGGTTGGGGATCTTTACACAGAGGGGATCGGAGAGGAAATCATTGCGGAGGAATTGCGCTGTGCGGTTCAAGAACTCGATAATATCGAGGGAAGGGGTTCGTGTGACGAGGTGATCGAGTCGATTTTCAGCCAATTTTGCATTGGAAAATAATGCCCTTAGTGAATCGGTCGTCATAGATAAAATTAATCGGACAAGGGATGCGGTGCGGTGCTTGAAAATAGAGTAGGAAGTTAATAGAATGATGGGAAATCAGCCGTTTCACGTGAAACCTGTATTCAAGGGCATCTAGAGGCATGCACGGACGAGTAATCACCATTTCGAATCAGAAGGGCGGGGTGGGCAAGACCACAACCGCGGTAAACCTTGCCTCCTGCCTTGCCGCAGCCGAGAAAAAGACCCTGCTTATCGATATAGATCCCCAATCCAATGCATGCAGCGGCCTGGGCTTTAAGGCCGCAAACGGTGACAAACATATCTATGAGGTGCTCCTTGAGATTGAACCGGTTGAAAATGTCATCAACCGTACACAGATCGATTGGCTTGATCTGCTCCCGTCGAATATTCGCCTTATCGGCGCTGAAATCGAATTGATCAATTTCCCCGAGCGGGAATACCGCCTCAAGATCGCCCTCGAGCGTATTCGTCACAACTATGACTATATCATTGTCGATTGCCCCCCCTCGCTTGGCCTTCTCACGGTAAACTCGTTGACCGCCTCAGATACGCTCCTGATACCGATACAATGTGAGTACTACGCATTGGAGGGTATTTCTCAGCTACTCAGGACCGTTGAATATATCAAAAAGGAACTTAACAGGGATCTCGTGGTTGAAGGGGTACTCCTGACCATGTTCGATGGCAGAACGAACCTGGCCAATCAGGTAGCTGATGAGATCAATAATCATTTTCAGCACCTTGTTTTCAAGACCGTCATTCCCCGGAATGTGAGCCTGAGTGAGGCGCCGAGCTACGGAAAGCCTATTATACTCTATGACATTCGTTCCAAGGGTGCTGAGGCATACCTTAAACTCGCTCATGAGGTGATATTCGATGGCCCGAAAGGCACTCGGAAAGGGGCTTGAGGCCCTTTTCCCAACCTATCAGGAGAAGACAAACGAAGAGATCCACGAAGTACCGGTGAGTGATATCTTCCCCAATCGTCAGCAGCCCCGCCAAAAATTCGATGATACCAAGCTCGAAGAGCTCGCAGCCTCCATAAAATCCCACGGGGTGATCCAGCCCATCTTCCTCAAGCGCCACGTACACGGATATGAAATCGTGGCGGGGGAGCGGCGATGGCGCGCGGCAAAGCTGGCGGGTCTCCAGAAGGTTCCCGCCATTGTCCGCGATGTATCCGACGACAAAAAGCTGGAGATCGCCCTTATTGAAAATATTCAGCGGGAAAATCTCAATCCTATAGAGGAAGGCCAGGCATACAAGCTCCTGATAGAGCAATTTCAATACACGCAACAGGACCTCGGCGAAAAGGTCGGCAAGGATCGCTCCACGATCGCGAATGCGATGAGGCTTCTGAAGCTGCCGAACAATATCAAGGAATTCATTGCGGACGGGCTCCTTTCCATGGGACATGCACGCTCTATCCTCGGTATCGAAAACGACGAGGAAAAGGTTCTCATCGGGGAGAAGATCATACAGAAGGGCATGTCGGTGAGGGAAACCGAGGCGCTGATACGACGATTGACCCGGGAGCGTGAAAAAAAGGCGGACGAGGCAGCGCTCAAACAGGCCGATTCGGGAATCCCCGCCCTGGAAGAGCACCTATCGCGTATCCTTGGAACAAGGATTCGAATATTCCAAAGAAAGGGGAAGGGCAGAATAGAGATTAGATTCTCTTCCCACGAGGAATTTGAAAGGATTCTCGATCAGTTAAATTCCGTCCGGAATGCCGATAGTAAATAAGAGAAGGGTTGATCCGAGAGAATCGATCCGGAAGAATTGCAGAGAGCCAGCAGAGAATGCTACGCATCACAAGGAATACATTATCCTAAGCGAGGGGGGTGTTCAGTGTCGAAAAAGGACAGAAGGGATGAAAAGGTCGAATTTTCCGGCTTTATGGGTGAGGGGACAAACTTTAAGGGAATCCTCGGGTTTAATGGCACCTTTCGAATCGACAGCGAATTCGAGGGGGAGATCGTTACCAGCGATACCCTGATAATTGGTGAAAGCGCCGTGATATCAGCGGAGATCACCGTGGGGACGATATACATAAGCGGGAAGGTGATCGGAAATATAACCGCAAAGGAGCGCGTGGAGATCAATTCCTCAGGCGAGGTTTACGGTAATATAAAGACCCCCATTCTCGTCATTGATGAGGGAGTCATCTTTGAAGGGAATTGCTCGATGAAAAAAGAGGAAGAAAAGGAAAGGGAAAGGGAAAAGGAAAAGATAAAGGAGAAGAAACTGGCCGCCGTACCCAGTGCATGAGGATACACTTCATCCCTTTCCTTCAAAATCCCACTTTCCAGCTATCTCCGCGCACTCCTCGGAATATTCCCCAGCCCTCTTATATATATACAGTGGCGGGAGTATTCTGAGTCCGGGCCTGCCATTCCTGGCCGCCTTCATCAAAACAAGATTCGCCTCGGCATCAGGACGTGGATGGACGGTTCTCACCATCTTCGGCTCCAGTTTAAAACGCCTGCACGTGTCAATGAGATCGGACATTCGATGCGCGGCATATATGGTATAGAAATACCCCCCTGAGCGTACGGCCGCGGAGCCTGCCCGAATAAAATCACCCAGCCCGCCCTTCAGTTCGTGCCGCGCCGAAGCCCGCTCCGGGTGAGGATTGATCCTTCCGCTCCCTATGGAATGGTAGGGAGGGTTGGAGACTGCGATATCACACGATCCGGCAGGAAAAAGGCGCTCGATGTCTCGGATGTCGCCGTGAATGAAACGGATATTGTCCAGCCGGGCATTCCTCTTCAGATTTTCCTCTGCTATCCTGACCAGATCGTATTGGATCTCTATGCCGAAGATGCGGGAATCGGGATGAATCCGGGCAAGGAGAAAGGAAACAATCCCGCATCCCGAGCCTATGTCGAGAATCGTGGCGTTTTTGGGGATCGTGCAGAAATCCGCAAGAAGAAAGGCATCAATAGAGTATCGATAACCGTCTGATGATTGATCTAATCTAAGGGGCATGGATGGGTCAGGATATCCCTAATTCCTTAATCTTTTTTCGAAGGGTGTTTCTGTTAATGCCGAGAAATCGCGCAGCCTTTGATTGATTCATCCCTGTGTGGTCGAGGGCGGTTTTGATAATGGTCTTTTCCATCTCGTCGGATATTCGCTGGAATATATTATGGTCGGAAATACATTGGGAACAAAGGCTGGTGCTGATCTCCTGAATACGCCATTCGAGGAGCCTCTTCACGGAAATTACCAGGTCGCCCCTGGACCGAGGGGTCTTTTTCTGGATGCCCGAGCGAGACATGATGTAATGGTTGCCGATACAGGCCGCGGTGACATAGACACCGATCAAATCGGCGAGAGCATCATCAATCACAGAGAGGGTGGCGTCGTTGAATAGAATCAGCATCCCGAACGATCTGAAATCGCAGCGCATTGGTATAACATATGCCTCCAGGGAGGCATCGAAAAGGAGGCGGTTTGATTCCTTATGGGGCGTGGCATCGCTTTCAAAGATGTCATCGGAGAGTTTTGAAACCCGTTCCTTTGCGCATGCCCCGCCCCCATTCGAACAATGGGTGAGGGAGATGACCCCTCCGTAAGGACATTCGTAGCGCACCGCGCAGGCAACAAGGGAAAGCCCCGTGGTTATTGCATCCAGTATCCTGGCAAAATATTTTTCTATGGTAGGAATGAGATAATATGACCCGGTTATCTGCACGAGTACGTCGTTAAAGGGGGGAATGGAAGTTCCGCCTGGTTTTATCATAGGTGCTAATCCCTTGTAATAAAGGCTTCCTTGTTTTCCCGTGTGAGGACCCGTTCAAGCACCTGGGCGGCGTCCGATCTGGTTTTGAAATGACCTATACGCACGCGGTGGTAAATGCCGTTGGAGCCCAGGTCGATAGTGGATTGATACGCGGGGTATCCTTTATCCTTAAGCTGCGCAACCATGCGTTCCGATATGTCTCGTGATTTGAATGAAAATACCTGAATAGTGTAGCCGCCGGACCCCGCTGGATCATCAAGGTCCCTGACCTGCGGCTTCTGCGCGTTGTCCTCCCCCGTTTCCCTGGGAAGCCCCCTTGCCGTGGAGCCGGGCGGCTCCATTTCCTTGCGACCGGCTCGTTCCCTCGCAGCCCCTTTGAGGTCATAAAAGAAGGTAAGGTCTCCCCCTACGGTTTCGGGTTTGGCAGGATTTTTTCGCTTCATGCCGGATTGCCTGCCGGGCATATAGAGATTTTGCGCATAGTGAAGTCCCACCGCACACCCCAGCCCGAAGACCACGACGTATCCAAGGATGATGATCGTGGCCCGTATCCAGGAAATCCGGCTGAATTGTAATCTTCTCGGGACGTTTTCCCCCATGCGTGCCCTACATTGTTTCAGGTGCCGAAACGCCCAAAAGCGCCAGGCAGTTTCGTATGACGATCTTCACCGCCTCGATAAGCTGCATACGTGCCAGGGTGAGCTGCCTATTCCGGCTGACCACCCTATGGGCATTATAATACTTATGGAATAGCGTTGAAAGCTCCAAGAGGTAGAAGGTTATTCTATGAGGCTCCAATGCCTGCACGGCATTGATCAGGAGATAGGGAAACGCATCCAGTTTTTTGATGATCTCCCTTTCTTCCTCCAGCCGCAGCAGGGAGAAATCGGCATCAGCGCCGGAGAGGGGGATTCCCTTGTCCTCAGCCTTTTTTTCGATGCTGCAGATGCGCGCATGAGCGTATTGGCAGTAGAATACGGGATTTTTAGCGGAGTGCTCCTTGGCAAGGTCCAGATCGAAATCAAGGTGGCTGTCATGTCTTCTGAGAAGGAAAAAGAATCGGGCCGCATCCCTGCCCACCTCCTTAACCACCTCCTCAAGGGTGGTAAAGGTCCCCTGCCTGGTTGACATATCGATCTGTGTGCCGTTTCGTATCAATTTTACCATCTGCACCAGCAGGGCGGAGAATGAATCCTTGGGATGATCCAATGCCTTCAGCACGGCCTTTATCCTGTCGACGTAGCCGTGATGGTCAGCGCCCCAGATGTCGATGGTCCGATCGAATCCGCGTTCATACTTATCCTGATGATAGGCGATATCCGAGGCAAAATAGGTGGGTTCGCCGTTTGAGCGAATGATGACCCGGTCCTTCTGATCGCCGAGACAGGAGGCCTTCATCCACTGGGCGCCGTCCTGGTCGTAAATAAAGCCCCGCTTTCTCAGAAGCTCGATGGTGGCGGCGACCTTGCCGCTGTCGTAGAGTGACTGTTCGCTGAACCATCGGTCAAAAACGATGCCGAAGGCCTGCAAGTCATCCTTGATCATTTGAAGTATGCTGTCAGCGGCCATGCGGGTCAGGGTGGTGACGGCCTCTTTTTCAGGCCGGCGCACATAGATGTCCCCTTCCCTCCGGTAGATCTCCTCGGCGATCTCCTTGATGTAATCACCCTTGTAACCATCCTCGGGAAACGGCGCGTTCGGGTCGAATTGCTGCATGTACCGTGACAGAATGGATTTTCCCAATAGATCCATCTGCCTGCCGGCATCGTTTATGTAGTACTCCCTTTCCACATCGTACCCGGCGATTGCAAGGAGGTTGGACAGGACGTCTCCGAAGGCGGCACATCGTCCATGTCCGATATGCAGGGGCCCGGTGGGGTTTGCGCTCACGAATTCGACCAGTGCCCTTTTGCCCCGGCCGATCGTGCAGCGACCGTAAGCATCCCCCTGCGTGAGGACCATCCGAATGATACCGTGCCAATACCGGTCGGATAAGGTGAAGTTAATGAAACCGGGGGCAGCAACGGACATACGGTCGATCAACCCGCAATCCGTTCGAATCCCTTCCACGATTGTGCGCGCAATCTCAATGGGCCTTCGGCCAAGGATGCGCGCCAGCGGAAAGGCCACGTTGGATGCAAGATCACCGTGCTCAGGGCTCTTTGTGGGCTCCAGGCCCATAGGAAGATCAGCCGCATCGAGCGTCTTCCCGTGCGCGCTGACAACCTCTTGCACCGCCCGCGTTAATTCGATAATAAGTACGTCCCTCATATATGTTCCTCAAAAAGTGTACGTTTTATATCCCTGTGCCGCAGGCGCTTCATACCCTATCAGGAATCGCGCGGAACAAGGGATGACTTCATATTTTGTTCCTGATGGTCTTTATTGGGCATTGTCAATGCCATAACGATCCTGTTGAGGGTGCCGTGAACGGCATAGTGCTGCGTCTATGGAAGAATATACTGCACCTTGATTGGAGAATACTCAAACGGCTTGAATGAGGAAACCTGACCGACGAGGTCTCTCGCAATATCAAAAATGGAGCGTTCCTTCTTAACCGTGACCACCTTGGGTTCGCCGGAGATTCCGGCAAGCTCGGAGGCAAGCTCGACCGCATCCTCCAGCGTACCCAGGGAATCGACCAGGTTGAACTCCATTGCCTGTCGCCCTGAAAAGACCCGACCGTCAGCAAGCGTCGTGATATTCTCCTTTTCAATGTTGCGCGAGGTGGATACCGCCTCGATAAACTGCTCATGGATATCGTCAACGACACGCTGCAGTATTGTTCGCTCCTCTTCAGTCAGCTCCCTGGACGCGGAGCCGATGTCCTTGAACCTGCCGCTTTTTACGATCTGTTCCTCGTATCCCACCTTATCGAAAAGCCGGCCCAGATTGGGAAAGGTTACAATAACACCGATACTTCCGGTAAGGGTCCCGGGATTTGCCACGATCTTGTCCGCGGCACACGCGATATAATAGCCGCCCGATGCCGCCGTGCTCGCCATTGATGCCACGATCTTTTTCCCTGTTTCCTGCTTGAATTTCACCAATTCGCGGTATATCTCCTGGGAAGGGGCGACACTGCCGCCGGGGCTGTCTATGCGCACAACGAGGGCGCGAATGGTATCCTGCTCCTTGAATGTCTTGAGTTGCTCGATGAACGAGCCGGAGGAGACAATAATTCCCTCCACCTTGATAAGTCCGATTTTCCCTGACTTCAGGCCGGTGATCGAGATGCCGAATATAATGGATGCCATGACGCTCAGGAGGAAAACGGCACAAAGGGCAGCAAACAGATAGAATAATACCCTTTTAAGGCCTGGTGTACGCATATCTTATGCAGCCATGCCCGTGACCGTACGGACGAAGCTGCCTCATCTCCCCGAATACCCGTGCGCATGCGCGCGGGTGATTACTGCACTTCTTCTTCCCTCGGTTCTTCCTCTTCTTCTTTGGGCTCGGCCTCCTCAGCTTCGGCTTTCTCTGGCTTGGCCTTCTCTGGCTTGGCCTTCTCTGCCTTGGGTTCCGCCTTCTCCGCCTTCTTTTTCGCCTTCTCGTGCGCCTCGATGATCTCCTTGAGGGGTCCCGCATCAATAGGATTCAGCTTCTCCCCCGGCTGGCTCATATACTTGGACATCTCGGCATTTGACTGCTGCTTTTCAAATGCCCGTATGCTCAATCCTATCTTCTTGTTATCAGGATCGAGACGTATGACCTTTGCCCTGATGGCATCATCGAGCTTTAACACATCCTTGGGGCTGCTGATGTCCTCCTCGGATATCTCCGATACGTGGATATACCCGTCGATCCCCTCCTCCAGCGAGACGATGACCCCATTGTCGATGATCTTGACGACCCTGCATTCGCAATCAGACCCGATGGGATATTTGTGAGGCACCTCCATCCAGGGATTGGGCGTGAGCTGCTTGAGCCCCAGCGACAATCGCTCATTCTTACTGTCGATGTTTAAAATGATCGCCTCGACCTTTTCCCCCTTTTTCAAAATGTCCGAGGGATGCTTTACCCGCTGGGTCCAGGACATATCCGAGATATGGATAAGGCCGTCAATCCCCTCCTCCAGTTCAACAAATGCGCCGAAATCGGTGATATTTCGCACCCTACCGGAGATCTTCGATCCGACCTCGTACTTGTTCTCGATGATCAGCCAGGGATTCGGTTCCGTCTGCTTCATCCCCAACGAGATCCTTTTCCGCTCCTTGTCGACATCGAGGACGATGACCTCAACAATATCGCCGATTGCCACAACACGCGAGGGATGCCGGATCTTTCTGGTCCACGACATTTCCGAGACATGGATGAGCCCTTCCACTCCCTCTTCAAGCTCGACAAAGGCGCCGTAATCCGTAAGGCTGACTACCTTCCCCCTGATCCTGCTTCCCACAACATATTTCTCATCGGCGCGTTCCCACGGATCGGGGGTCTTTTGCTTTAATCCGAGGGAGACCTTCTCCGTTTCCGGATCGAACTTGAGTATCTTTACCTCCACCTCGTCACCGATCATGAAGAGCTCGGAGGGATGCCTGATACGTCCCCAGGACATATCCGTGACGTGGAGCAATCCGTCAATGCCGCCCAGATCGATAAAGGCGCCGTATTCGGTGATGTTCTTGACCATTCCCCTTATAATGTTCCCTTCCGTGATGTTCTTGAGGGTCTCCTTCCGCTTCTGTACGCGCTCGGCCTCGAGTATGACCCGTCGCGAGACGACGATGTTTCCCCTTTTGCGATTCAATTTGATGATCTTTACCTCGATTTTCTCATCCCTCAATGCATCGAGGTCGCGAACAGGCTGAATGTCTATCTGGGAACCGGGAAGAAACGCAGGGATGCCGATATCGACCGTGAGGCCGCCCTTGATGCGCTTCAAGACCCGGCCGCATATCGTCTCATTGTCCTCATAGGCCTTGTTGAGCTCATCCCAAATCCGTATCTTGTCGGCCTTTTCCTTGGACAGGACAACCAGTCCCTCGGCATCCTCGATGCTTTCCAGGTAAACATCGATGGCATCCCCGACCTTCAGGTTCTCCTTGGCCCCGTGTTTTCTGAATTCATCGAGCGAGATGGTGCCTTCGGACTTATAACCAACGTCAATGAGCACCTCGTTATCGGTTATTTTTATTATTGTCCCCTTGACGACCTCTCCCTCTTCTATGTTGACCATGGTGTTTTCATAGAGGGAGCATAGCTCGTCATAATCGAACTCCGACTCGTCGAGCATCTCATCAGCGTCTTCAAAATCCACGTCCTCCTCTATGACGCTCGGATCCTTGCTCAGAGACAGCTTATCCTTCGGCTGTTTCTTTTTGACAGCCGTGGTCTCAGCCGTCTCCTGCATGGTTTCTTCGTTTTCTAACCTTTCTTCTGAATTCATAGGTTTTATAAACCCCCTGTGTAACTATAAAAATAGGTCATAAATACTCATGACCTTTGTCGCCTGTTTCACGTACCTTCTATTGATGAACAAGTGCATCCACATGACTTACCACATCATCGATGAGCCATTTGGGAGTCGAGGCCCCGGCCGATATCCCGACCTTCCTGACCCCGATAAACCAATCCCTGTCGAGTTCATCCGCGGTTTCGATCAGGTGTGTTTTACTATTCACTGATCGGCATATGCTTGCCAAACGATTTGTATTTGCGCTGTTTCTTCCCCCGATCACAATCATCATATCCACGCCCTTTGCAAGCTTGAGCGCGGACTGCTGCCGTACGATGGTGGAGTCACAGATGGTGTTGTATATCTTTAAATCCTTGACCACGTCAAGGAGCCTGAGGACGATGGCCTTGAAATTCTCGTAATCCTGTGTGGTCTGCTCTACCACACCAAGCCTCTTGGGAACGGCCAGTTTTGCGAGGTCCCCCGGGCTCTGACAGATGAGAATATCGTCCTCCACGTATCCCCTGATCGCCAGGACTTCGGGATGCTCCCTGTCCCCTATGAGCAGTACGGGATATCCCTCCCGCTTGAGAGACAGCGCATAGGTCTGCACCTTTTTTACAAAGGGACAGGTTGCATCGACAATCGATAATCCCTTTCGTTTCGCCTGCTCAATGATTGCGGGCGGTAGACCGTGGGACCGGACAATGATGATCCCCTCCTCCACCTCATCGAGATCGTTGACCATATGGACCGATCTTTCCTCCAGGAGCTTGACCACGCTCGGATTATGAATAATCGGCCCTATGGTAAAGACCCGACCAGGATACTGCGCACCGAGCTTGAAGGCGATATCCACGGCCCGCTGAACGCCGAAACAGAACCCGGCATTGTTTGCTAATGTAATGGTTACGCTACCTTTCACCCATTTCGTCGCATAAGATGTCAGTAACGGCGCCCCATCTCCGGGCACATCATCAGGTAAACCGAATAAGTCTATCACAATTTTATCGCATCATCAAGGAAGCCTGCAGGTGTTGTCAGGTGTTTGCCTGCAGGTGTTACACCCAAAAAAACTCGGCACTCTTCCAGTCCAAGGATATGACCAAAAAAAACGAACCAACGAAATCAAAATCGCCATTCCGCAGCCGTATCGCAAAATGTTATGTTCCTGAGAATATAACATGCCTAAGACGGTTCGCCGTAGGTCTACTTAAAAGTAAGGGAGTTCAAAATGTCTCACAAAAAATGCGACACCTATCAATGACCCCTCGTATGGTCTTGGTTTATTTAAGAATGACGGGAAATTGCCATTGCACATCAGTAGTTTAAAAATTAGAATAAATTTACCGTGGCTGCCCACCATCTGCCCCATTAACAATTTTGATTGCTTATTGCCTTTTATAAATCATTTGATTACAAGTAGAC
>JBLIRP010000064.1:0-24320 GCA_049472355.1 bacterium
CGTCCGCTGGGAGGGGAATTCCTCGCCGCCGATTCCGTAATTCAGCGTGGTGATCCACCCCACCCGCTTACCCGCGGCCTCCATGATTCGTGCGATCAGCGTACAGGTGGTTGTTTTTCCATTCGTACCGGTGACCCCCACCAGTTTGAGCCTTCTCGACGGATGCCCGTAGAATTCGTCGGCCATCAGTGCCAGTGCACGACGGGTATCGGAGACCAGACAGAGGACCAACCCTCGCTCCACCCACTTCCTGACGGCAGGGTCCTCCCAATACCTCCTGTCCTCGATGACAAAGCCGCGGGCGCCCTTTTCTCCTGCATCGTGCAAAAAGAGATGACCGTCGGTGGCATATCCCTTGATCGCCACAAAGAGATCCCCCGGTTGCACCCTGCGCGAGTCATAGCACAGCCCGCCCACATCGAGGATCATGTTTCCCATGAATTCCAGGGGATCTGTGGAGCCCATCAAACGATCGATTTCCATGTTCCTTGTCCCAACGATACCATTTCGTTATATGATATTTGCAGCGAATTATCTGTTTTTAAATACCCTTATCCCTCATCGTGATCGAACGATCACCATGGTTACTGGAACATATAGTCGATACCTCGCTGCACCCATGAGGTCACTCCCCACCCTGCACCTGTCCTATATATTCTATCATACCCACCCTGGTGATATCGCAGCATTGTGTCCGCTCCCGGGGGCCCCTTTCAGCCCCCCAGGCCCGCTAAAATTGAGCGGCCACGATAAGCTGACGATCCTTCCCAGGGCGATCGTTATCACCAGGGGGGATATGATAGTATCGAATGATTCGTGCCGCCACCTCGCCGAAGACGGGTGCCGCCACATCCCCTCCCCAGCACGTACCGCGCGGCTGGGAGATCATGACCAGCATGGCCCATCGCGCCTGCTGGTCCGGAAAAAAACCCACAAAGGAGGCCACGAAATCCTGGTGCGAATACTCGCCGGTGGCGGGATCCACCATTTGTGCGGTCCCTGTCTTTCCCCCTATCGAATACCCCGGCACCGCCGCCTTTTGTCCGGTGCCTCGCTCCACCACCCCTTGGAGTATCTTTTTAAGCTGTTCGCTTGTCCTGGCGCTTATAACCCTTTTTTTCGCGGTCGGGGTCCTGTTGAAGAGCACACTGCCGTCACTTGCGCGAATTTCCTTCAGTAAAAAGGGCTCCATCAGATTCCCGCCGTTCACCAGTGAGGCAAAGGCGGTAATCATCTGGATGGGAGTTACCGAAACCTCCTGCCCAATGGAAATGGAGGCCATGGATAACCCTGACCAGCTCGAGGGGGGGCGCAGGATTCCCATGGCTTCCCCCGGAAAATCAATACCCGTTTTTTCGCCGAATCCGAATTTCCTTATGTACCGGTAGTATCGTTTTTCTCCCAATTCCCGGGCATACTTGATGGCGCCGATATTGCTCGACCGCTCAATAACCTGTCTGAAGCTCAGCCATCCGAATTTCATGTGATCCCTGATCTTCTTGCCGGCAATGGTAATTGCACCATTTTCGCAAAACACGATGGAATGATCCCGGACCAATCCTTCCTCCAGTAATGCCGCTGCCCAGAAGAGCTTGAAAATGGAGCCGGGCTCATACACATCGGTCACGCAGCGGTTGCGCCAATAATCATTGGGATAATCGACGAAATGATTCGGATTATACCCGGGCCAGTTGGCCATGGCGATGATCCCGCCGGTATGGGTATCCATGATGATCACGAGTCCATGCTGGGCGTTCGCCTCTGTACAGGCCCTTCTCAGGGCGTCATCGGCAAAGAACTGTACGGCAAGATCGATTGTCAGATAAAGGTTGTGTTCCTTCCGGCTGCAGGAGGAGACATCACCGGCACATTCGGTGATGCAGGGCCGCTTCGTCCTGTTCAGGGAATCGTCGTAATGAAACTCCAGCCCCTCCAGCCCCTTTCCGTCGATACCGACAAAGCCGACAACCTGGGCGCCCAATTCGGCATTCGGGTAATACCGCTCCGTTTCCATGATGTATTCGATTTCGGGAAGACTCAGGCCGTCAAGAGACTGCTTCTGATCCGGGTTGAGCCTTCGGTGGACCCAGACGAATCCCTTATCGCTTCGATATGCCTCCCGTATGCGCTGTTTGTCCGCCCACGGCAAACGTGCAAGCGCCTTCAGGACCGCATCCGGGCTGTCCGATTTCTTGGTAATGAGATATGCGGAGGGGGCCTGGACGCTCAATGCCATTTCCCTCCCGCATCGGTCGTATATCCCTCCCCGCTGCGGGTCGGTATCCACGTGAATTCGTTCCCTTACCAGGTCCATGGCGTTCAATTCCACATGATCGATCACCTGCAACTGGACAAGACGTCCGATCAGCACGATGCTTCCCAGGCACAAAAGGGAGAAAAGAACGTATATCCTCCGTTTGCTCATTGAATGTCTATTCATCCTTCTCCAACGATTCGGTCGAAAGGATCACCAATTGATCGGGACCGGGATTCACGAATCCCAACTGCTCCCGGGCATTTCTTTCAATATGGGGCAATGACCTCAGGTATCCCCGCTCCAGGTGCAGGTGGCGGTTTATTTGCACCAACTGATCCCTGGAGTTCACCAACTCGATCACCTCATCCTCGATTCGCACCTTAAGGATACATTGCCGTATGTAGAACAGGACCATTGCAAAGAAAATCGTCAGAACCAGGGCATACCCAAAGGCCCGTATCACCTCGGCGGTATCAAGATCCCGGTGGACTTTATAATTCTTCAGCGACATTCGGCGACCCTCATACGGGCGCTTCTGGATCGCGGATTCATGTGCACCTCCTCCGGGGAGGGTCTCAACGGTTTTTTGGTGATCATGTCGATCCTCCGGTGAACATCGCCCCCGGTCCCCTTACCAGCCGCCTCTCGAAAAAATCGCTTTACCAGACCATCCTCCAGGGAGTGAAAGGAAATGATGCACACCCTCGCCCCCTGCTTCAGGCAATCACATACCACCCTCAAAAAACGGGCAAGGTTCTCCAACTCCTGATTTACCTCTATCCTCAAGGCCTGAAATGTGCGGGTGGCCGGATGAATCCTCCATCTTCCCGGCGATCGGGGGACGGCGGCACGGATCGTACGGACGAGGTGGGTTGTCGTTTCGATGGGATTCCTTTTCCTCTCCTCCGCAATCCTTCGAGCAATCCGCCGTGCCCAGCGTTCCCCGCCATAGTTCCATATGATTTCCGCCAGCTTGGCTTCCGGATACCGGTTGACGATGTCCGATGCCCGTATGCCTCCCGAGGGGTCGAAATTCATCCCCAGGGGCTCATCGCTTTGAAAACTGAATCCCCTCTCCTGGTCCCCCAATTGGTACGAGGAAACCCCCAGATCAAGGAGCACACCGTCAAGTGCGGTTATTTTATGGGATTCCATGATGGAGGGAAGGTCCTTATAGTTTCCGTGCACCAGCGTGACCCGGTCCCGGAATTTGACAAGCCTCTGCCCCGCTATTGCAAGGGCATTGGAGTCCATATCGATGCCGAGAAGCTTTCCATCCGGTGAGGTGCTGTCCAGAATCCTTTCCGCGTGCCCCCCCAGCCCAACGGTACCATCGCAGTAAAATCTTCCCGAAAGACAATTCAGGCAGCATAGTACCTGATCGACCATCACAGGTGTATGAACCCCCTCCATCCCCTCCCCCTGCCTACTTGGAGACCCTGTAACGAGACACTATCGTATCTATGTAGAAAGGAATTCCGGAGTCACGAATCGAATGGTATTACACCCCCAATTTCGCCACCTTTTGCATAAGAGTGCCCATGTTCCCCTCAGTCTCCCTCATAGTCTCAGTCCATTTCTCAAGCGGCCAGATTTCAAAATGATCCATCACCCCCACTATGGCCACCTTTGAATTAATGCCGCACTTTTCCCTCATATACGGAGGGACCAATATCCTGCCCGAACGGTCCATGATACAGTCGAATGCGTCCGAATATCGCTTGCGTATAAACTTGATCACATCGCTGTCAAAGGAGGGGAGATTCCGCAGCCTTTCCTCCTTTTTATTCCATTCCAGCAGGGGGTACACCTCAATGCAATCCTGGGACAGGGTGAGAGAAAGCTCCCCGCCACCATAGTCCTTGTTCAGGGTATCCCTGATCCGGGTAGGTATGCTCAACCTCCCCTTTTGGTCCACCGTATGCTCGTATGTCCCTTTAAAGCTCGGCATTATCCGGATTCGTCGGTCCCAGTGTTGTGGTTTTGTATCCCTCTTTATCCCACATTAAGGTATAATTGTCCCACTTCTTGGAAAAGATAGCCCACTTGGATTTTTTTGTCAAGGGTTGAAGTGATATTGGTCGCAGGCCAGGGTTTTGGATAGAGGGAAAAATAATATTTGTTAATTTTATTTATTTATCTAAAATAAATTATCCTCCGTTGTATAGTAAAAACTGCATATAATTTAAAGAATGATACCCGGCTCCAAGAGAAGAAAGGGAAAACAGTCCTGCAATGACCCCGGTGGGGGGAAGTGGGAGCGCTCCTTTCGCATCCAAGGAGGCGCATTTGACAAGGGTGGATGCCATCCCCTAATATCACACCTATGGACGAATCATCGAAAAAAAGGGGGACCCTCTTTGTAATCGGCACCCCTATCGGCAATCTTAACGACATCACCCTCCGGGCGATCGAGGTTCTGAAGGGGGTGGACAGGGTGGCCGCGGAGGATACCCGCCAGACCAGGAGGCTCCTGAGCCGGCTCCATATCTCGAAACCCATGCTCAGCTACCATGAATTCAACGAGCAAAAAAGGGGGGCATCCATCATCCGCTCCCTCCTGGAGGGTACGTCCATCGCGCTTGTTTCCGACGCAGGCACCCCCGGGATATCCGACCCCGGATACCGTTTGGTGCGAGATGCCATTCAGCATGATATAGCGGTGGTCCCCATACCCGGTCCCTCCGCCATCCTGGCTGCACTCTCGGCCTCGGGTCTTCCCACCGACTCCTTTGTGTTCGAGGGATTCCTGGAGGGGCGGGAGACCAGGCGGCGGAAACAGCTTGAGCGGCTCAAGGAGGAGGAGCGGACGATCATCCTGTTTGAATCCCCCCACCGGGTGCTCAAGGGGCTTCAGGCGGTCCTGGAAATCCTGGGCAACCGCCCCATCTGCCTGGCACGCGAGCTGACCAAGATACACGAGGAATTGCTCAGGGGGGATGTGGCAGCGGTCCTGGAGAATCTCAAAAAACGGGGGAGGATCAAGGGGGAAATCACCCTGATCATTCAGGGAAAGGGGCGGAAGGGCTGAGTCCCGGTCCTGACCAAATGCCTGGCGAAGGCGATACCTTGAAGGGGCTTGAAATATTTAATTGCCCAACATGGTACGGGGAGGGGAATGCATCTTTTGTTTCGGCTCCCTTGCACACAGCCTGTAAGGCTCGCTTCGGGCACACCTCAACTCGCCCTTCGGGCTCGAACAAGCGGCGTGCTTTTCCTCAGCTTCGCCCACATGCTGTAGTGCTCGTCCGCAGGCACACAGATGCATCCCCCTCCCCGTTTTACACAGGGTACTCATTACTTGCTGATGCATATGAATAAGGACACGGTGAGAGCATGGTGAGGATAATCGTAAGCGGATCACGGCCGCGAACGGGGAAGACCGCGCTCATCCTGAGGATGATCGCGGAGTTCCCGGGATTTGCGGTCATCCAGGTGAAGACGGGCGGCCTGTTCAGCTCGGTCATTGCGGAACCGCACGGGGATGAGGCGGATCACTTCAGGAAGAACGGCGCTGGACACGTGCTCTCCATCGAGGCGGATGCAAGGGATTATGCGGATGCCATCGATCAGGCATTATGTCTGGTGCCTTTCGATATAAAGGTTGTGATCGTCGAGGCATACCCCTATCCGGAAGGGGTGCATGGGGATGTCCTGATCTTTATGACCGACCGGATACACACGGCAGTAATCCCTGGGGAAGGGAATCATACCGTTATGGTCGATATATTGGAAGCCATACCTGATGAGAAACGGGCAAATGCGGTTCAATATCCGCTTTTCAACCTGCACCTTATGAACAACGACCCGGAGGAATGGGCCCGGTTCATGGCGTACCTAAGGGGACTCATCAGCCGGACAGAAACCGAATGAATATGCGGCAAGGCCGCACGCCCCGATCATGCCGGCATCATCACCCAGACGTGCCCGGACGATCGCGACCCTTTCGGCAAGTCCGGGCAAGGACCTTCGTTTGGCCTCTTCCACCATGGAGGGATAGAAGAAATCCCAGGCATTGCTGGCCCCGCCCCCTATGATGAATAGCTCAGGGTTCAGCATATTGATAAGACTTCCAATGCCAATACCCAGATACACCCCGGTTTGCCGCAGGATATCCCGGGCCATGTCATTCCCTCCCAGGGCTGCGCGATGTACGAGGGCAGCGGTCAATTCACCGGGTTCATTGATCCCCGCCGCTTCGAAAAGTCCCGGAGCGGTCCGATCATCGAGACGTTCGATGGTCCTTCGCACGATCCCGGTGGCCGAGACATACGCCTCCAGACACCCCCTGTTTCCGCACGGGCACTGCAATCCGTCGGGCACAATGGTCATGTGCCCGATTTCCCCGGCCATACCCTCAGAACCATGCCAGAGGCGGCCATCCAGGATGATCCCACCTCCCACGCCTGTGCCCAGGGTGAGGCCGATCATGCTTGAGCACCCCTGTCCGGCCCCGGCCCAATGCTCGCCAAAAACGGCTGCATTGGCATCGTTATCAAGGATGGTTGGAATATTGAACCTTCGGGAGATGATATCCCTCAGGGGGACATCATGCCACCCCTGGAAATTGGGGGATGTTACAATAATCCCTCGTTCGATATCGATAATACCAGCGGCACCGATTCCAATCCCTTGAATGGATCCATGCGGCGATTGCCCCTGCAATTCCTGAATGACGGCGACAATACGTTCGATAATCCGATCCCGTCCCTCATTGACCAGGGTCGGAACAAACCTCCGGCACAAAACCTCGTGATTCTTGTTTACGATGCCCGCGTGTATGTTGGTACCGCCAAGATCAACACCAATAAAACATGGTAAGTATCGTTCATTCATAGCAATCCATCAATGTCCTGCCTTGTACGATAACTGCGTGATACCCTGTGGGCGATAGGGCAAGGGGGGTGCGCCTGTGTGCCTGCGGACGAGCACTACAGCCTGTCGGCGAAGCTTCGGAAAAGCACACCGACTGTTCGAGCCCGAAGGGCGAGTTGAGGTGTGCCCGAAACGAGCCTTACAGGCTGTGTGCAAGGGAGCCGAAACAAAAGGCGCATCCCCCTTACCGCACGATATTGAGCAATTATCTTTTTCGCCTTTTTAACCGCCATTGTTCCATTGAGCGGCATTCAGGCGGGTATTGATGCATCGATGCCATGATTCAGCCCAAAAGACATTGAATCACAAAGCACGTAACCGCAACTACTTTCTTTTCAGATTGATCCATTTTTCGTCCAGCCCTGCCATTCCCTCCCAGGCACGGTCCAGATACAACATATCAAGGGTGGCGATTGCAGCCATGGCCTCGATCACCGCATAGATCCTTCCGACCAGGGTGGGATCCCTCCTGGTGATGGGGCTTAAGGTCTCTTCCTTCATGGTCGTCATGTTGATGGAAGGCTGCTCTACCGAGACGGTGGGGGTGGGCTTGATGGCCATCCTGCACACAATATCCTCCCCGTTGGTCATACCGCCCAGGACCCCGCCTGCATGATTCGTTCGGAACCTCACCTTTCCCTTATCAAGGTAGGGATGGTCATTGAATTCACTCCCCTTCATGGTGCCGCACCTGAACCCCGAGCCGAACTCGATTCCCTTCACCGCCCCGATACTCATGATGGCATGGGATAACACCGCGCCGAACTTGTCAAACACGGGCTCCCCCAGGCCGGCCGGGATATTATGGATCACCAGCTCAATGATGCCGCCCATGGTATCCCCCTCATCCTTCACCTCCAGGACCTTTGTGGTCATCTCTTCGGCGGCATCGAGATCAGGGCAGTTGATCTCGTTCTTCCGGTAGTTTTTCTTGGCCTCGTCAAAACTCATCGGTTTGGCCTTGATCCCGGCGCATTCAACGGTATATGCGAGGACCTCTATCCCGTGCCGGGCCAGGATGATCTTGGCCAATGCCCCACCTGCCACCCTGCCCACCGTCTCCCTGCCGGATGCCCTGCCGGCACCGCACCAGTCGGCTGACTCGCCGTACTTCAGGAAATAGGTATATTCGGCATGGCCCGGCCTGATAAGGTCCTTGTAATCCCTGTACTGGTCGATATGTACCATCTGCGTATCCACGTTATACACGATCATCCCCACCGGGGCCCCCGTGGTCACCCCGTCCTGTCCCATGCCCGCAAAGATATGGACCTGGTCGGTCTCCTTCCTGGGAGAGTCGAGCTTGCCCTGCCCCGGCCTCCTCTTGTCCATCTCCCTCTGTATCATCTCATCCGTGAGCTTGATGCCCGGCGGCACGCCGTCGACGATCACCGCCAGGCCCGAGCCCTTCCCAATGCCATACGATTCCCCGCAGGTGGTGACCCTGAATATCCTTCCGAAGCTATTTCCCATCATTGTGAACGACCTCCTTGACTATTCCATGATCTCCATGTCAGCCCCAATTCCCTTCATGATACCAGCATAATCCGGGAATGTCACACCCACTGCCTCGGCCGTGTCGATCACGGTCCGCCCCGAGGCCGTCATCCCGGCAAGGCTCAAGGCCATCACCACCCGATGATCATGGTATCCATAAACATGGGCGCCATGAAGCCCCGAATGCTCGATGACCATGCCATCTTCCCTTTCCTCGACATGGGCACCCATCTTTGTGAGCTCATCCGTCATCACCCTGATCCGGTCCGTCTCCTTTATCCGGGCATGGGCGACATTCCTGATGACGGTCTGTCCCTGTGCATAACATCCGAGCACACTGATGGCAGGCAGAGCATCCGGGGTATTGTTCAGGTCCAGTTCACATCCGGTAAGCATGGATCCGTTCACCACGATGCCCTCTTTCCCAAACCTTATATCAGCACCCATTTCCCTGAGATACTCCAGCACGTGCCTATCCGCCTGGGTATCTCCCATATCCAATCCCTTGATAATCAAATCCCTTCCGAGCATCACCCCGGCAACAAGCATAAAGGTGGCGCTCGACCAGTCGCCGGGAATGGTTTTCTCGAAGGCCGTATAGGCTTGATTCCCGAAGATCCTTATGGTTTCAAGATCATGGTTCTCATATCGTATCCCCAACTCATCCAGCCATCTGAGTGTCATCTCGATATAGGGCCGCTCGCAGAGATTCACTATCCTGATTTGGGTGTCCCGAGAGGCCAGCGGACAGTTGATCAGCAGGCTTGAGATATACTGCGAGCTCCGGCAGTCCACTGCGACCCTCCCGCCCTTCAACCTCCCTGTAATCTCCACAGGGGGGCATCCGTTGTTATGCACGGAAACTGCCTGTGCTCCAAGCATATTCAAGGCATCGAGCAATGGCTGCACCGTCCTTTTTCGTATCGAGGCGTCGCCATCGATAAGGACCTTTTTGTCGCCAAGTGCGGCGGTGCCCATGATCAGGTTGGTGGTGGTACCTGAATTCAGCGTGTCGATCCTCACACCCGTTTTCGGCCTTCCTGAAAACCCGCTGACGATGAATTCCCCGCCCTTCTTCTTTATTCCGGCGCCCAGTGCCGTGCACGCATTGATCGCCGCCCGTGTATCGGCGGATTCAAGCGCATTGACTAATCGTGATTCTCCCTCGGCAAGGGAGGCAAAGACAAATCCCCTGATGGTGTGGGACTTGCTGCTTGGCACCAGGACCTCTCCGCTTATCTTCTCCGTTCTATTAATCTGTAATCTCATAGATCTCCCAAAACCGCCTTTTTCATCAATTCCTTATCGCAATCCTGGATGAATTTGCCTTCCGCATCCTCTGGGTAATAAGGCCTCAGCCTTTCCCATTCCCTGGGCTGTGATTCCTGAACAAACGCCAAAACCGCCCTTTTATCAAAGGCCAGATCAGTGCTGAAATCGCCGGCTTTGCCCGCCACCCAACCATTTTGGACGAGATGGTCTACGATGGCGGACTCAAAGGTGGATTCGGTGTGGATACCATCAACCATATCTTTCCTTTTCCCCAAAAGCCAATGATCAGAGAGTCAAGGTTTTATATACTGATCCTGATATCATCGTAAACCCACGCCCATCATCATAAATCCACGCTCAGTTACATAACCGTTACATAAGATTTCATTTTATTTTTAATAACTTAGCCAATACGAACGGTGTTTGACCATATAAATTGCACATGAAACCCTATATTTTCCGTACAAAAAACACTCAGACCCAGAATGGAACATATTTGGCATATTTTCTTGATTTTCTATCCGCATCATAATCCCTGATAAATCCGGCTTGAATGGAATCACTGATAATGCGTGAGACGATCGGATAATTTTTTTCATCAATACCGAATCTTTCGCGTAAGCTCTGATTGGTCATGAGCTCACCTGAAACGTATTTAAGACAGGCATGCAGATAGCAGGCGCGGATTTTGGCCTGTTTATCCATCTGCCGCAATGTCAGAGGGGCGAACAGGATAACCCTGGTAAAGTTATCCCCGATAATGATCTCAGGCGCAGGCAATTGATACAATTCACATTCAAAAACGACCTTGTCAAAACCGCTGCCTCTTTCTTCACAGATATTCAGACGCCTCATCATACGGGCAAGTTGTTCATTTCTGCTTTCGGGACTGTGATCTATAAAGCGAAGGGCATCAATAAGCGGCTTGCCAGGATTAGTGATTTCAATCCGATTATCGAACAATTCAACCATCGATGATGCACCACCAACACTAAAATCCTGATGGATAATCGCATTGGCAACCAGTTCACGAATAGCAATCGCCGGATATATAGTCACCTCTTTTCGAAGGGCCTGTTCAATGACCTCATTCGTCGGCAATTGATCGAGCATATATTCTATAAGCCCTTCAAATCCAACAGCATAACCCTTTCTGCCAATTTGTTCTTTTTTTGTTTTAACCCGATTATTTCCCTGATAGATAATGACTCTTACTGCCTTTCTTGCAAGCGTATCGAATTGCTCCAAGTCCTTTGCAAACAGGATCCCGCCAAGGTTTGTAATATTGTATCTATCGCCGCATACTTCGATAACCCTGTCCTGCATTAGTCGGTCAAGTATACCCTTCCTGTTATCCGGCAATGGCAAATTGGACATCTCAAAATATTTGGGATAGTCAATCAGACTGAGAACTTCATCTGAAGATGCCTTTTCAAATGCGATGCCTTTCTCGAAAACCGCATGATTCGTTCTTTGCCATATTTTTCGTTCCCTCTCAGGGTGATCATCGAGGTGTTTTTTATAGGAACCAATGCGAATAAATGTTTCACCCCTGAAGCTGACAGGCCGGTCTCTGGTGGCATCTATCCTGAATATGGCGAAATGTTTGCCTTCAAAGTCGAACTCAAAAATATCGAGATCTATCCTCGGATTAAGTTGGGTGACAAGGCAGTTCTCCAGTTCCTGATTCCCTTTTTTCGTTGTCAAGGGACGAAATGTGGTCCCGACCAGCCTGTGTGTTTCATTCTCGATGCCAAAAACCAGATAACCATAAGGCTTGTTTGCATAACGGGCGCTGTTCGAGAGGGCAGACAGATACTCCCCAATTTCCTGCGGATTCCAATTATCAACCTTGAACTCGGCCCACTCGCATTCCTTGGGCAAAGCCTGGAGAGATTTAAGCAATTTTTCTAATTCTTTTTGTTTCATTATCATATCACCTTGATTTATATTATATCACCTTGATCTTCCCTGTCACCACCTCGCTGATCAAGGCTGTGCGATATTCCTGAAGGAGGCTGTTTTCTTCAACATTAATATAAAACCATTGTAAATTGGCTGCTCCTAAATATGGTTTTAAATGATAACCTCCTTTATCATCAAAAGTTCCCCCACTTCTTTTTGGCTTAGTTCCAGCTTGGTGCCGACTTGGTGCCAGCTTAGTGCCGGCCTGGTGCCAACCTCATCATGGGCTTTTGAAGATTCAATGACTTCGGGATGGATCATGAATGTCGTTTTGAAACAGATCCGCTCTTCATCGGTCTCAAAAACGGATTTCGACTCCTCATTCATCATTCAACATTCATCATTCAACCACTTCCCTTATCATTCCATCCGTTTCCTGTTCCAGGGCCAGGATGTCCCTGCGTATCTCCTCCATGCTGCGCAGGGGTTTGTATGTATAGAAATACCTGGTGAAGTTGATCTCATAGCCGATCAAAGAGCAACGACCCGTCGCTTATCGAAGGCAGGCCCGCATCAAAACGCCCGGCAAAGCCCTTATTTCTCGAACTCGTCCTTGATCTGCTTTTGGGCCTTTTTCCAGTCCACCCCAAAGGGGGGATTGCTGAGCATTCAGGTCGTGGGGGTATTCATCGGCAATGGAGAGCATCCCGCCGGTGCCGCAGGCAGGGTCGGAGAGGGTCTTGACGATGCCCTCCTTTCTGAGGATGTCTTTGTCATTGACAAAAAGGAGGTTCACCATCAGTCTTATGACCTCACGGGGGGTGAAGTGTTCCCCTGCTGTTTCGTTGCTCAGTTCGGCGAATTTGCTGATCAGTTCTTCAAAGATGTATCCCCTTTCCATACTGTCCACATCCCTGAAATTGTTCATGTTTCTCACCAATCGATCAAATTGTATGGGACTTGCTGCTGGGTACCAGGACCTCTCCACTGATTTGCTCTGTTCTGTTAATCTGTAATCTCATAGATCTCCCAAAACCGCCTTTTTCATCAGTGCCTTATTGCAATCCTTCCCTGTCCACAGCAGGAATTGCCGTGCCGCCTGATTAACGAACATCTCCACCCCTGAAACCGTCCGGCAGCCATTCTCAGCCGCCATCCTTAATAATCTGGTTTGACTGGGATTATAAACCGTATCAAAAACAACCATATCCTTCAATACATCCGCCTCCACCGGGCTTTGGTCAATATCCGGTGACATGCCGATGGAGGTGGCATTGATCAGGATCTCCACGTCATCCCATGGCACATCATCCATGCTCACAAACGTGCATCCCAGGTCAGCGGCCAGCCCCCTTCCCTTCTCCTCCGTTCGGTTGACGATGCTCAACCTCGCTCCCCTCTTCAGGACACCATAGCCGATTGCGCGTGCCACCCCCCCGGCTCCGATCATCAGCACCTTCCTTCCATCCAGGCGGGTCTTCCCTTCGATGGCCTCCACGGCCCCGTCGATATCCGTATTAAATCCCATTAACCTTCCGTCCCTCACCACGACGGTATTCACCGCACCCACCCTGCGGGCATCATCATCCACTTCATCCAGGTATTCCATGATCCCCTGTTTATGGGGCATGGTCACACTAAAGCCGGCCAGTCGCTCCCTGAATGCGGACACGAATGCACCGATGTCATTGACCGGGAAATTGAGATACACGGCATTCAACCCGTGCTCCCTGAAACAGAGATTATGGATGAGATACCCCTTGCTCTTGGATACGGGGTTTCCGACCAGGCCGTACAGGCGCAGGCCTTTGAGCTTGAGATCCTTGACCCTGTAGACATCCCTCAGGGTAGTACAGCGGATCTGGCCGGGTGCGGATTCCCTTCCCTTCTCCATGCTGCCGAAGGTGAGGTACGAACCATAGGCGCACGCGAGAATTCTGGATATCTCTCCCAGGTCTCCCATGCATATCCCGATAAAATCCCTGCCCTCTTTCCTGGCCTGTTCAATCAGGCTGAGCATCCTCAGATTGTCCCTTAAATCCGTTGGCATCACGGCTATCTTCAGGATATCCGCGCCGAACCCCTTCATCTGCTCATAAATCCCTTCAATATCCGCAGGCATCTCGTTGAAATTATGATAGGATAGAATAATCCTTGAATCCTTTCTGCAGGCCATCACCTCCTGCACTGCCCGCCTGCCGGAACTCATCTCGATATCCACATGATCAGCACCGAACTCGGCGCACCGTCTCAATATCTCTATCCTTCTCTCCTCGCTGCCGGAATACCTCCCCCCTTCATCCGGCTTCCTGCAGGTCATGATCAGGGGGCATTTTTTCCAGGATATGATCTCTTTCAGGTCGGCATCATTCAATTCGGATATATAGTCCAGCCTGACCTCGACGATATCCGCCGTCCGGGCGACCACATCCATATGTCTCCTTACGTCACCGATATCTTCCGCAATGACCGGACAGCATATCACGGCATAACCCCTGAAATTCTTCTTTTGACGCCAATAAAGACGAATTCGTGAATCACCGATGATAGGGGTGGATATGCCTGATCAACAATAGGTGCATACACCCGTATTTGAGTAGCAGTTTCCATTCTGTTTTCCGGCTGGTACAATGATCAGTACATGATCATCGGTTGCCGGTAATTTTTGGACTCCCGCATGCATCAGAGAGTTCCACCTGTTCCCCCTGACAGGGCTCGCGGCAACCGGGTGATAGGAATTCACTGACAATGATATCGTTCTTTAGGTTGAATATCAAGGAGTTGAAACCCTTCACCCACAAAAAAAGGGGGTTCCGCTTAGGAAGGCGTAGACATGTGGAAGATTGCATACAGGGGACGGACAGGGATTTCGGTCACATAGTCGAACATCCATGGTTGTGCGCCAGGCAAGTCCGGTATAGGCTTTGGGGTGAAGCCGCTTCTTATGCCTTTACCCTGCTGTGCCTTAATCGTCGCAGTTTATGATATTCCTTGACGAATACCTGCCATACCTCGCCCAGGAACTTCGTTCCGCCGAAAATCATCGCCGGCATGAGCATGATGGTGACCATCACCGACAGCACGAAAAGCAGAAACATTTTTACGAGCAGAATGAGTTTCATATGCTCCCCCTAACAGAAATTAAGGATGTACTCCCCTGCCATGTTGAATATCGATACCTGTCATATTGATCATGGTCACTGTCATAGAGTATATTCAACATCCGATGGAGAAAAACCTCTATTGCCCCCTGTTTAATGCCTTACACCCCAGCGATCATGACACTTTTGTTTATAGAAGCAATTTACATGCCAGAGGCATCCTGCCCGCCAATTTATCTTATTATCGGAATTTTAAGGCAAAACCCATTATGCATCGATCATGCATCCGTATCCCTGCGGATGATCCATGTTCATATCCTTACTCGGAAAATCAAATATTGCACACTTCGGGCCATTCCGGCATATTTTGGTTTGGCTGGATGGGTGGTTTACAGTGGCTGATAGGATTTCGCCGAGCCGAGCATATCAGGGAAAAGGGTGTGGAGGGATTATTCGTGCTTCCTAAGCCGGGGATCGTATTAATGCGGTTGACCGAATCCGCTATTGGTCTGCGATTCCTCATCAGAAGAGGCGGCTTCCTCTTCCCTTTCCTGAGACGGGACATTGATGGTCTGAACCGATTGTGAAGAGAAGAGCGCATGACCACAGTAGGGACAGTAACGCGCCCCGGGGATCTCCCGAAATGACCTCCGGCATGCCTGGCACGTGTGCACATTTTTTTGTTGTGCCGTCTGCCATCGAATGAAAAGCCAGAGGGGAAGGAATATGATCATGGCCATAAACGTTCCGAACGCCCATAGGAGCGCCTGACCTTCGGAACGTCCCTTATCCCTGGCATCGATGAATACCCAAAATGCCGCCAAGGCCGGTATGAGTATAGCGAGCAGAATATGCATGCAAAACCCTCAGCAGTTCATATGATTACAATTATACTCTCTCATCATAGTCCATTGCCGCTGCGATGTAAAGACATGCACCCACCTGTGACCGGTTTCACCCATATCCGGCGACGGGGGGTATGACGGCCGGACGGCATCGTCCCCTTTTCATGTCGCATTGTGCGCCCTTTTGAGGGCCAGGGGCCGCAATCCTGGGAAAGGACACCGCGCTTACATTGGCTATCAAAAACCATAGGGATACAAACCGAGCAGGGAAAAGGGAGAAATCACGGGGAATGAAACGACCCCCGGAGAAAAAAAGGGCGGGGGCGAGGAGATAAAAAGGGGATTGGGTGAGATGAGGAATTGCTGCAAGGGGTATCCCATTGAAAGGGGAGAATATCCCTGCTGCATTCCTCCAATGCCTTCATAGGAGAACGCCGGCACATTCGCTGCCGGGTTAAAATTGGACACCAGATTTTCACCATTTCCTATGTAGGTTGCCTGTGAACCGCGAGAGGCAAACGGGCGCCATCCCGTCCCCTGCGGCATGGGCCATTGCTGAGAAATCGATCCGGTTATGTCAGAGGCCGTCGTCAGGTAATTCATGGATGTCGCCGGACTGATGCCGCCCGCTCCCCATGGGTATGACCATACAGCCCCATGAATGGTGGGCATTATAGGATAAGGGGTAAACCCTATCCCAAACACCGGCAGCGTACCAAACCCCGCGGTCGTCGGCGCTACCGGAAAGTAGCTGCCCGTGGAAACGCTGCCTGACGGCGGCACATAGCGTTTGCCAGGCTGGATGGTGACAATCCACTCTTTCGCCTCATCCCAATCCACGTATACATCCCGCGGTGTGGAACTCCAGGTATCGTGGTTGATGGTCCAGTAGGTGGAGGGGCGGTTCAGAGTGGGGGTATTCACAGCGGGGGTAATCAGATACCCTATCGTCACCATCCAATGGTCGCCCCATATGGAATGGTTTGATACGCCATATAATAACGGCCTTTTATGGGCGATTTCATCCATTACAATACGAAAATCGGGAGGCTGGAGGATTGCCCTGAATTCATAATCATTGTCATACAGGGACGTATTACAGACCCGTTCGATCCCTATGGGCACAAAATCATCGTGTACCCCTCCAAGAGCCGCACTCTGGGAGGGATACTCCATTGCCCTCTGGAGTTCCTCCACGAGTTTCGCAACATCCTCAATGTTCGCAGGGTCGTTGTCCACCAGAAGGGGATATCCGTGGGCGTCCCAATACCCCAGCACGCAGGCGGCGGCAACAGGACCACAATTTCCCGGATACGGATCCGGATACCCATAATCTACTTGCCAATAATCAGGCACCCCCTGGATGATCATCTGGCCAATTTCGAGGTCAGGGCTGGTTACCTGAATGCTGTACTCATGAGGACCGTATTGGTTGCCCCCATTATAATTCTCCACCTTGATAAAATAGTCACCGGCTGCAGGACACACCCAATCGACAAGGGAACTGCCATCATCCCACAAGATATCGTTGCTGTCCAGAGATTCCTCAAATTCCTCGTCATAGAGCGAGATAATCGTATACGCCGGAGGGTAGCCGGTCTTGGTAAAGATCTGGTAGCTGAGACCCTCCTCGGCAAAAAAGGTAAACCACTGTGTTTCATCGGGAAACGAAAAGGAATATATCGCCGAGCTCCCGTTCGGGGTGAGCGATACGGCATTTGAAGGCTTGTCATCCTGTTTCTGTGCACGCACCACCGGGGGTCCCGCCAGCATAATGGCCGCCATACCCCACAGGATCAATGTAAACACTCTATTGAAGCGTGATCCGCAGATCATCGTCACACTCTTTTACCAGGGGGGGACTCGGCTCCTCCCATGCCCTTCCCTCTTCGTGCACTGTCTCCGGGATAAGGCCGGACACCTTCTTGAAAGGGAAACCGATCCGAATGACGTTTCCTTGGGCGCCGCATTCCTCAACCACCATGCATCCTCCCATGGATACAATCATCCGGTAGGTGACATAGAGATCCATTGCGCTCCCATCGCGTATGCGTGAAAAGAACCTCCCCACCAGTTCCCTGAATCCCTCCCTGGACATCCCGGGCCCCTCATCCGCATAGTCAATGCTGACCTCGTTGGTATCATCATGCAGCGTGCACGACATGGTAATGGTCCCCGACCCACTCATTGCATTGTAGGAATGGCGAAACAGGCGCATGAAGACCTGTTCGAACCGCATCGGGTCTCCCAGCATTTCCGGTATGTCCGCCGGGATATCGGTCATCACATGGATGGATGAAAAATCCATCGTATGCTTCAAAAGAAAGAGGGAACGCTCAATCACCCGGTCAAGCCTGATGCGTTCCCGATGTTCCTCAAGTGCACGGGTGTATGCCGCCATTTGATCAATCGCCTTCACAAGCTGTTGACATTGATTCAGTATCTCTGCAAAGGAATCCCGTGCCTTTGCCAGGTGTACTGCGTCATCCCCCATCTTCGCCAGGTTCATTTCCGCATGCAGGCTGATGACGGTAATGGGATTCCTGATCTCATGGGCGAATACGTTCGTCAGTTCCCCTATGTTCAGAAAACCTTCCATGCCGCACCTGTCTTTGAGCAAACGCACCTGTTCCCTTTCAAGAATATGATGTTCGATCGCCCTCCTCATCTTCAGCTTCAGACGATCATACGGATAGGGGTGCATGATGTACGCGTAGATATTCCTGCGGTCTATGTCCTCAGCCAGGGTCATGGCATCGTCTGCATGAAGGAGAATAATGCTTATGATATGCGGATGCTCCTTGCGAAGCGTATCGAGAAATCCGGGGGCACATAGATGCCGCCCGACCACTATAACCGCCAGGCGAGGGGTACGGCTCACAAAGGTACGTGCCTCATCGTGAGAATGGGCAATAAGAACGGAAAAGGATGTCCCGAGCCTCTTCCTGTATAGGGAAAGTTCCCCCTCGCGATCGTCGACAAAGAGAATGGGAAAATCCCGGTAATTAATCTCTCCCCCCACCGGCTGATCCATCTCTATCTCCGCTTAGACCTTGCACAAACTCCCATTTCTTCCGTATCCTCTCGTCTCGTTCAGTCTCATGCACGCCGCTTCGTGCCCGCAGGCCACTATAACAAAGCCGCTTCGCCGCTTCTTGATCCATAATGGCCATGTCTGATGTCCTCACGAACAGACTTTCTCCACGGTTCGGTGAATGCATCTCTACCCAGAGTTCCAACGGCGCCGGATAGACATGTCCTGCCACCTCCCAATCCCCCGCGGCAGTCAGCTCCTCGATCAGTTTCATGATCCTCGTGATGTTGAGAATATAATCCGGCCATCCGCGGTGCATTTGAATGACCGGCACATGAGAGGTATTCGCCCCTGCCACCACGGTCACTATCCCCTCCCCCTTACTGTATCCCCGATACAAGGAAAGCGGGTCCTTCCAATTTGCATTGTTCAGCAACGGGGATTCGGGCTCACCCAACAAAAACATATAGGCCTGCGGTTGCCGGTCGCAATCCACCAGTACCTCGGTGTGGAGATGCACGAGCCTTCCGAATGCCTCTTGAGCATAATGGAGCGCACCGAGCAGGGCGGTCCTCTCGTCTACTTCCTGGGATAATCCTGCGTAGGGGACACTGAGAATAAGGATGCTCAGAACGGGGATTGATATGAATCGTGTAACGATCCTCACAGTGCTGTCCTCTCGTTAAGGATGTATAGTCTTATAGAAAGGACGGATTCCGGTGATAATCCCTTATTCGACGGCACAGGGAGGGATGAAGCGGTGGGGACTTTTACAGGATTTTTATGACCTCGTATGAAACATTTTCCCATGTGGGCACGGAAAATGGAGTGACACACGATTAATGAAACATCCTCTCGGTGCAGCCTGCTTTATTATGTCTTTTCACAGGAGCGACACCTTTTCCGGGTGGAACGGACCTCATACCTTGTCATTTCTCTCAAGGACTTCTCTGACCACCCGCTTCAATTCCTCGATTTGAATGGATTTGCTCAGGAATTCAAAGGCACCCAACAACTTTGCCTTGTTTACATTTTCCTTGCCGGTGTATGCGGTAATGACAACGACCTTGAGATCGGGTCGGTTCTGCTCAATATAATCCAGGAATTCCATACCGCTCATCTTTGGCATCTTGAGATCCGTCAAGATAAGGTCGAAATCCTCATTTTCGATGGAGGACAAGGCACTCCTGCCATCTGTGGCTGTCTTTACCTCGTACCCCTCATCCTCGAGGATATCCTGCAAAACAGCCCTCATACCCACATCGTCGTCGATAAGAAGGATACGTTTGGCGGCCATCATCTACCTCCTATACAATTCAAAAAGGTGCGGCTTCCCTTTCTTCGTGTTTTCGACAGTTCCCCCCCCCTCTCAACGCACTCCTCAATCTGGCGAGGTCGATGAGATGAAACCACCAGGAGGAATCGTACCCCTACTCGGGCTATACCCGTTATATGCAAATGGCACAGAATAAAAAATGGCAGTGCAATTTAATGGTATAATGACCTAAAAAAAGGGGATTGTCAAGATGAAACGCACATGAGCCGGATGAAACTGCGAATATCGAATGTAGAATGTGGAAGTGAAACGCAGATGAGCCTTCGGCTCACAAAGAGGCATGAAAATCCTGGGGGATTGTCAAGATGAAATAATTGCATGGAGGTCTTTACGGGTGTCATGCTGCACTTTTTGCTGAACCCCCGTTATCTTTATGGAGTCTCCCCGGCACCCATTAGTGAACATGGCGGGGGCATTATACATGTACCGCACAGAGCGCAGATGCCCTATTCCGGCGACTCGAAAATGACCATGGCTATCGCCTGCGGATCATCGTGGGTAATGGAAAGGTGCGTCCTGGTGATGCCCATCTCCCTCATGAGGATCGCCGCCCGCCCATGCATGGCAAGATGCGGCCGACCGGAGCCGGAATGGGTGACCTCGATATCAGACCATCCCACCCCCCCGATGCCATCGCCGAATGCCTTTCTCGCCGCCTCTTTTGCCGCAAAGATCCCGGCGAGGTGCGGGAAGGGATTCCTCTTTTTGCCTGCATACGCCTTCTCATCTTCAGTGAATATCCGATTCATAAATGCGTCGCCCAGGCGCGTACAGGCCCTTCTGATTCTCTCGATGGCGATCAGGTCAATGCCGATGCCTCGTATCATGCCCTGTTCTCCTTCTCCTCCGGGTATCCTGTCGTCCCCCTGAATGGATTTCGACGGTCATTGACGTGTTTCCGGCAAGTGCCGCGATCTCATCCCGAATCCTGGCCGCATCTTCAAATCGTAACTCCCGCGCGTACGCCTCCATCCTTTTCCGCAACCGGCCGGCATAGTCCTCGATGGATTCCTTGTCAGCCCGGTAGGGGACGCCCTCCTCCTTGACCAGGCTGGGGGTGTAGTAGTCCGCCTCGTATATCGACTGCAGGAGATCACCGATCGATTTTTTGATGGATTCCGGGGTGATGCGGTGCTCCCGATTATATGCCATCTGCATCTGCCTGCGCCGCTGCGTCTCCTCGATCGCGCTCCGCATTGAAGGGGTGATGCGGTCGGCATACATGAGCACCTGACCGTTCACGTTCCGTGCCGCCCTCCCGGCGGTCTGGATGAGGGAGGTGGTGGAGCGGAGGAAGCCCTCCTTATCCGCATCCAGTATCGCCACCAGAGACACCTCGGGTAAATCGAGGCCCTCCCTGAGCAGGTTCACCCCGATGAGACAATCAAACCTTCCCATGCGAAGGTCCCGCAGGATCTCCGTCCGTTCGATGGTGTCGATCTCGGAATGGAGATAGCGGACCCTGAGGTCCAGATTCTGATAGTATTCGGTCAGATCCTCCGCCATCCTCTTGGTCAGCGTGGTCACCAGCACGCGCTCGTTCCGCCGGATCCTGGACCTGATCTCCGCAAGGAGATCCTCCACCTGATTGGCGGCGGGTCTGACAATGAGTTCCGGATCCATAAGCCCGGTGGGCCGGATGATCTGTTCCACCACCCTCCCCTGTGCCATGGTCAGTTCATACCCGGCCGGGGTGGCTGAGACATAGATGCACTGGTGCACCTTCGCGCAGAATTCGTCAAAACTGAGCGGACGATTGTCATAGGCGGAGGGGAGACGGAAGCCGAACTCCACAAGGCTCTTTTTCCGCGATCGGTCACCCTCGAGCATTCCCCGCACCTGGGGGATGGTCACGTGGGACTCATCGATGATCACCAGTTTATCCGGAGGAAAGTAATCAAGGAGGGTATGGGGAGGCTCACCCGGGCCTCGTCCATCCATATGACGGGAATAGTTCTCTATCCCGTGGCAATAGCCGATCTCCTGCATCATCTCCAGATCATACCGGGTCCTCTGCTCAAGCCGCTGCGCCTCAAGGAGTTTTCCCTCGTCCCTCAACACACGCAGCCTTCCGGCGAGTTCCTCGCGTATGCCCTCCACCGCCCGCAGCATCTTCTCCCTGGGGAGGACATAGTGACTGTTGGGATAGATGAACACGCGATTCAGTGGCTGCTTCTTCATCCCGGTCACCGGGTCCAGGGAATGGAGCGCCTCCACTTCATCCCCGAACAAGCCTATGCGAATCGCCTCAAATCCGTATGCAGGGAATATCTCCACCACATCACCCCGCACCCGGAAGGTGCCCCGCCTGAAATCGATGTCATTCCGCTCGTACTGCATGCGCACAAATTCCTCGAGGATGCTGCGCCGGTCAATGGCCTGTCCCTTTTCCAGGACAAAGCTCATATGAAGATATTCCTCGGGGGAGCCGAGGCCGTAGATGCAGGAAACGCTCGCCACCACGATCACGTCACGGCGGTCCAGGAGGGAACGGGTGGCTGAATGCCTCATCCGGTCGATATCCTCGTTGATGGAGGAATCCTTTTCGATGTAGGTGTCCGTGTGTGCTATGTACGCCTCCGGTTGATAGTAATCGTAGTAGCTGACAAAGTACTCTACCGCATTATCGGGGAAAAAGGCCTTGCATTCCGCATAGAGCTGGGCTGCCAGTGTCTTGTTATGGGAGATGATGAGGGTGGGCCGCTGAACCTGCTCGATGAGGTTGGCCATGGTAAACGTCTTGCCTGAGCCGGTGACACCCAGGAGTACCACATGGGGAGAGCCTGAGAGAACCTCCCGGACGATCAATGTGATGGCCTGTATTTGGTCCCCCTGTGGTTGGAACGGGGACACCAATCTGAATGGTGACATGCTCATCCGCCCCTTTGCAGCGCACGATTCCAAGCGTATCCGGATTCAATCGTGTGGGGTGCCATGAATCCCCTCCATCGCCTCCCTGCGTGTGCATGAATCAATGCGGATACTATTAGTGCGGGCGTCGCGTCCACCAATGCACCCCGATGAGGGCAACGGCACAAAACAGCAGAACCAGGGCCCAACGGATCTTCTGTGACGACAGGGAATGCGCAACGGGATACCCCGGGTGCACCCTGGTGATCCCACTGGCATGGATGTCGGTTTCACCACCATGGGTCCCGCAGGCACGATAAAAGGTACCCTCCACCTTTATTATATCACCTTGTGTTGTATATCCGCCTACGTACTTCATTGTGGGCATGATCCCCCTGGGAACCCATACCCCGATGCTCTCCGTTCCATCATCCACATTGAGCCATACCCCGGCGCTGCGCTCCATGACGTCGCCGACCACCTCTCCCTGTATGGTAATCTCCCGGCCGTCGTAAAGCTTCTTGTCATTGACCAGCCGGGTGACAGGAACCGTTCCTGCACATGCATCGGAGAGGAGGATAGACCGCGGAAGGGACAATGCCGCCAGCATGACCAGGACAAGGCAGGATAGTGCATAGAGGACACGGAACCTTCTTCCGGAGCATGGAGAGATCCCTGTGTGGTTCATCGAGCCCCCCCTATGATGCTTCCGATAAACCCGAAAAGGGCAAAGAGGGCCATGAATTCAAGCCTGCCCGCCCACATGGCAAAGATGTACACCACCTTGATCAAGGCGGGCATCGCCGGAAGGGTAAGACCGCAGCTCAGCCCGGTGTTGCTCGCTGCGGACACCCCTTCGAACATGGCCTCCATAAAGGGATACCCCTCCGATACCGCAACGAAGGTCGACAGCAGGTAGAGCCCGATATAGGAGAGAACGATCAGCATGACCATCCGGATGTATTCATCCGTGAGTACGGTGTCCCTGATATGATGGAATTTTTGTACCAGTACGGAGGACTCGGGAGAGATGAGGCGGCGGATATTCTCCACCAGCCCGGTAAAAATCACCCCTATCCTCAGGTTCTTGAATCCGCCTGCGGTTGAGCAGGCGCTTCCCCCGATGGTCATGGCTATGATAAGCCCCAGGTAGGAGAGGAATCCCCACTCCCCCAGCCAGGTTGAGCCGTAAATGGTCATGTTTCCCGTGGTGGTATGGGCGGAGGCGAGATGATAGAATCCCCTCCTCCATGAGGCCCACAGGGTGGGATATACCCCCAGCCGTTCCAGCCCGAAAAGGACAAAGGCGGAGGTGATGAGCACGGTGCAGGTGAAGGAGATGATCTCC
>JBLIRP010000065.1:0-22748 GCA_049472355.1 bacterium
CATATGCATCGATGGCCTTGGCCACGGACTCGATGAAGGAGTGGTATACCTCCCGTTCGGGTCCGGCCTCCGCCAGACAGCCGGGGGGAAATGAGCACAGGATGGGACAGATGCGCAACGGCGGCCATGAAGCACCGAACCGTTCCCATATGAACTGAAGAAAGAGCACCTGGAACTCGAGGGTATGTTCGGAACGGTGGAGAAACTCCTCTGAATAGAGCCCTCCTCTAAAGTGTTCCTCAATAAGTTTCATGAATCCCTCGTCACACGGTGTCGTCCCCAGCGGGGTCTGGAAGGATTTCGCCGTAAGCGCAAACAGCCCCTCCACCCCCGCATGGCAGGTCCCCAGGATAATGAATAGGGCGGGCACCGGCGAGGATTGGGACAGGGCGGCGTATGCACGGGCAAAGCAGGGCCCCCCGGATGCAAGATCGATATGGGGGGCGACGAGACCGCTTATTTTCCCTGAATGATTCCCTGCCGGGGGAAGGCCGGGTCCCTTTGGGGGCGGGAAATACCCCTCCAGTTCATCCCGCAGGGCGGCAGGGTCCGAGGAATAGCTCAACCCGGAGAAGAAGGGGGGCCTGAAGGGAGAATCGAGGAATCCCTGCCGTATCCTTTCCTGAAATTCCCGGAACCTCTCGGAGTCGAGAAAGAGGTAGTGATCCAGTTGCTGAAGAAATGCCACCAGGTCGTCACGAAAGAGCAGGTCTCCGTGGCAGCGGGTATACTCCGCCTGGATGTCCAACAGGGAGTGGGTGCCGTCAAGGCAGGAAAGGAGGGGAACGAGGTGCCAGGGGATGAGGAGGGGCTTGTCGCTGATCCTCTGAGGATCGTGCAGGCAGCCCATCCGTTTTCCGTCGACCAGAACAGGGAAGAATTGAACCGGCCTCAATCGTGCATAATCCATGGTCAACCTCTGCGGTTCACAAACCGGCGCCGGAAGGCGCTCTCCTTTCCCATCGGGCGTTCATTGCACAATCTCCAGAAGCTCGAGCGGCTCACGGATCGTGAAGTCCGGGATGAGTTCCTGCCTGCGCCCGAAGCCGTACGATGCCCAGCAGGTGGCAATACCGGCATTTTTACCGGCGAGGATATCCGTGTAGTTGTCCCCGATGGTCATGGTTCCCTCCTGTTTGGAGGAGGATCGTTTCATGACCTCGAACATGGCATCCGGGGCGGGTTTCTTGGGCCACTCGTCATCCCCTGCAATGATACAATCAAATCTATCCAGAAGTCCGAGTCCCTCCAGGATCGGAATCGTGAATTCCCTCGATTTGTTGGTGACCACGGCAAGAAATCTGCCCCGTAACCGGTCGAGCAGTTCAGGGACTCCCCCGTAGCAGGTCGTGGTGTCCAGCAGGTGCCTTCGATAGTCGGCCTTGAAGATCGCAACCCCTGCTTCCACCTCTTCAGTGTGTCCTTCCATGGCCTGGGCGATCAAACGGTATACGCCCTCTCCGATGAGCCGGTAAATGGTCTCCAACTCCTTGGGCGGGAGATCAAGGCTGATGAGGGTCCGATTTACCGAATCGGCGATGTCCTTCTTTGAATCGACGAGGGTGCCGTCAAGATCGAATATGAGGGTTTGTATCATATCTTTCAACCAAACTTCGTCAGGCGGAGCGAAGCGAAGCACTATGTTGCCCTCCCCGTCACCTTTACGTCTTGCTTCGCAAAAGCCCCACCCCGCTTCCGGGCGTTTCACTTGAAAATCCCCTTTGGGTATTTTCATGCCTCTTTGTGAGCCGAAGTCTCATCTGCGTTTCACTTCTACATTCTACATTCTACATTCGACATTCGCAGTTTCATCCGGCTCATGTGCGTTTCACCCGCACGTGATCGGGATGCGCCGCTCGGAGGCGAGTACTCCCCTGTAAAGGGCACTATCAGGATACCATATTTTCATTCTGCGTGAAATAACGATTTACAGGATGTACGGGGCTTGACATTTACTGAATGTGGTATAAAATAATCGTGCTTAATAACGGGTTTCCATTGATTGAACATGAAAAGGGGGTGAACATCCATGACGGCTTTATGGGCGGTACTTGGAGGTATTGTTGCGATATGTTTAGGGGCGATCGGTCTCGTCTACTGGTGGGCATTTTTCTTGAAGGCATTGGCGGCAACGGTCCCTGCCATATTGATTTTTGGAGGAGCGATTGCATTGTTCATAGGCATAAGTGAGTTACGAGATTCCCTCAAGAGCAAGGAGGAAACGGATTTTTCCGATTATAAAACAGAGAGTAAAGTAGAAGAAAAGGGTGAAGAAGAGAAGCCCGAGGGTGAAAAAGCAAAGCCCAAAAAGACATCGAAGAAGTAGGTTCTGTTTGCATTGTTCGCCATGATCAGAGAGGGTGCCAGTGTATGCTGGCGCCCCTTTTTTATGATGGGATGGGTATTCGACCCTGTATTGCAGCAATGGACGCGGGTAAATATATCCGCCCGCGGCGACAGCATGCAGGAATTGGACTTGCTGCTTGTATTGACATGGGCGGATATTTTTGTTATCAATACGTTATTTTACGGAAGGCCATTTTTCATTACTGACGTATCATGGACTACATAAAACTTTTAAACCTCCAGTCTGAACCGTTTTCGAATTCCCCTGATCCCTCCTTCTTTTTTCTTTCGAAAACCTATCTGGATTGCCTGCAGAACCTTGAAATTTCAATCCGGTTGAGGAGGGGATTGAATCTTGTGGTGGGGGATATCGGAACAGGAAAAACGACCCTGAGCAGGGCATTGATACAGCAGTTTCAAGCCGAGGTGGATCGCTTTCTGTTTCATCTTATCCTGGACCCCTCCTTCAAATCGGAGTATGATTTTCTGCACGCCCTCATCATGGGGTTCGGCATAACCCGTCCGGCCGTCAATTCCTCATTCGCCTACAAGGAGGCAATACGTCAGTTTCTGCTGGACGAAGGTGTCCAGAAGGGGAGGGTGATCGTCCTCATTGTCGACGAGGGGCAGAAGCTCAATGACGTGTGCCTTGAATTGCTGAGGGACCTGCTCAACTTCGAGACCAACCAGTACAAGCTCCTTCAGTTGATCATTATGGCGCAAAAGGAGTTCCATGAGAAGATACGAGACAAACGAAATCTCACCGACAGGATCAATACCTTTCATACCATAAGGCCGCTCGACAGAAACGAGACACAGGATATGATCCAGTTCCGCCTCCGCAAGGCAGGGTGGACGAAGAGCCGCCCCCTCTTTTCCCAGAAGGCCATCGATCGTATCTACCATTACAGCGAGGGATATCCCCGGAGGATCATTACCCTGTGCCATCATTCGCTCCTCCTGATGCTCATCCGGAAGGCGGATGTTGTGGAGCCCGACATCGTGGAGAATGCCATTTCCCAGTTGTACGAATACGAGGAAGGGGCCGGGGCGGATGGGGTATCACTCCCCTCCAAGGGCATTGCATCACAGAAGCCGCGCAAGGGTTTCAGTCTGTCGAGGAGACTGCGAACCTTTCCCGTGCGGCGCCTCTTCAATCCCGTTCTCTCGGCATCACTCATATTTCTTCTCTTTGTAACCCTGCTCTGGGGTACCAAACACATGAATTGGATCAACAGGGAGGGCGCGATAGAGGAGCCTATTGCCTCCGTCACGCGTGAGGCCCCAATTACTCCTGCCGAACCCGATGAGGCAGGGGTGAGCGCTGATGTCCCTCTCGCCGGAACCGGGATTTCGGAACCCTCTTACACCGGGCAGGTGGCCAGGATCATGGATGAACTTAAGGAGCCTGAGGAAGATCGCCGCGAGGATGTCAGCGAGGTTATCCCCATGATCGTCTCGGAGGGGGATACAATATTGAGGCTGGCCAGGAGGATATACAGGAGCCCCATGGACCAATCACTTCTTGAGAAGATCCGGGGCATGAATCCGCACATCCCGGATCTTGATCATATAGAGGTCGGCGAACGGGTCTTTTTCCCCAGATTCTCCGATTCCGGCGCCGAACTCCTTGCCCCCTCATTCTCTGCCGGAAAGGAGTTCCCCTTCGGCGCGGGGGAGGGTGATCATGAAAACCGATAAGGACTTGAATGCGACAAACCAGTTGATCAAGGTCATCAGGGGAGAGGCCTACTCCATCCCTTCGGACCGGAATTCCTCCCATGAAGATGCCGGTACAACCGGGCTTACCGGCCACGCCGGTGTGGGGAGATGGGGGAGGATGGCGATTGCGACCCTCGTTCTCCTCATCGTCTGCTTTACCTTTTTGAGTGTGTCATTTCTTGCCGGACAGATCAAAAATCTCGAGGCCGCCAGGGGCAAACTGGCCGCCATGCGGCAGCAAATCGAAGCCCCCCCGGAACCGGTTTCCCTGTGGGAACAAAGGACGGAACTTGTTGAACGGATCGACTCCTTCCGGGAGTTCCTTACAGGGCCCAGGCCTTACGTATCGAGCCTTCTCAAGGAGATCTCGCACATCCTGCCCAAGAATTGTTTTTTAAACCGTGTTCACATCTTCATTCCCTCGTATGAGCTTGCCTCCCAGGGGGCAACCCTTACCGTTGAGGCAACCCTGGTCGATGATACACCCTCCTACCGGGACGCGGATGTAACCCCGGTGATCAAGGCCATCGAGGCATCCCCGCTTTTTGGGCGGACGAGGATCGGGTACCAGGATCGCTCGATTCTTTTCAACTATCGGACCATCGATTTTCAACTCGACTTTTCTCTGGAATGACACGGGCAAACGCATACAACAGATTGAAATACATAGGAATATCCATCCTCGTGTGCGTGGTGGTCATTCTGTATGCTGCATGGTGGGGGGTATGCATATATGTTCCCTATGCAAAAAAGAGGGATGCGCTCAAGCCCGATATTGCGGCCCTTGAGGAGGATATCCGCCAGAGAACTGAACAAGTGCGGCAATACCGGATGATACATGAGCGGCTCAGCGCATCCATGGCCCCTCTGGAGCCCTTTCGGTCAAAACTTCCCCTGGTTCCCGATCTGCCTGAATTTGTCCGCCATGTTAAGCAGAGGGGAAGAAGGCATAATCTGATCGTGGAAGGGGTGCTGACCACACCCTCCCTTTCCACCGATTATCCGACCGAGGCCCTCATCGCCCCCGTACACCTTTCGTTCACCCTCAAGGGGGAATTTCTTTCGGTCGGGCGATTCCTGCAGTATCTGGACGAGGAGGAACGGCACTTCTGTCATGTGCGGAGCGTCACCCTGGAAAGGTCATTGGCACGGGGCTATTCCGTGCTTGCCCGGGTAAAGGCTGAGCTGTTTTGCCAAAAGGAGGAGCGTGATGGATCTTCCTAAGAAATGGCTCATTCCCGTACTTTCCACTGTTGCTGCGGGAATCGTCGTCCTCATGCTCATCGGCCTGAGGCATCGAAGCATGCGTCGATCAGACCCTGTTTCCGGTGCCGATGAGGAGGCCGGGCTCACCACCCCTTCTCCCGGTGGGCAGAGTGCATCCGGGCAGACCGACCAGGGAATGAATTCCTCCTATGCAGCCCAGGCACGACTCTTGAGCGCCCCCTGGGGAAGGGACCTTTTCAGCCTCGATTCCATAAAGACCAGATCTGCCGGGGCTACCGCCCCCCCCAGCGGGGGGCTTCGCACCTCGGAGGGCCGGCTTTTGGATATCAAATTGACCGGGATTGTCTTTTTTGATAATCAGTATATGGCGCTGATCAACGACAACGGCGTACGGGAAGGGGACAGCATTTTCGGTTTCAAGGTGTTGAAGATAAAGCGCGACTATATCGTGCTGCTCGACGGCTCCGGCGACTACTATACACTGGATCTCAAATAGAAACGATTCGAGGAACAATGGAAGAAGAGAGAATCTCCTGGAACTATATCATATTCACCGCGCTCATCGGGATTTTTTTGCTCCTGAACCTTTTCGGGATCTTCCGCACCCTTTTCGGGGTGAACACCGCCATCTTTCTTACCCTCATCGGCGGGTACAAGATCTTTTACCATGCAGTGAGCGAACTGTTCGAGAAGAGGATCTCGGTGGACCTGGCAATCGGCATTGCCGCCATCGGGGCCCTGGCCATACGGCAGTATCTTGCGGCTGCAGAGGTCATCTTCATCATGCTCATCGGCGAGGCCCTGGAAATGTTCGCGGTGGACAAGACCAGATCGGCCATCAAGAACCTGGTCGCCTTGGCCCCCAAGAGGGCTCGGGTGAGAAGGGACGGGATCGAGCTGGAGCTGCCCCTGGAGGCGATCAGGGTGGGAGAAACCGTCATCTGCAAGCCCGGGGAAAGGATCCCCGTCGACGGCGTGGTGGTTCATGGCGCATCCTTTGTTGACCAGGGACCCATCAGCGGGGAATCGATCCCGGTGGAAAAGCAGGTGGGCTCGGAGGTTTACAGCGGCACCATCAATCAGCACGGCGTTCTTGAGATCAGGAGCGAGAAGGTCGGCGAGGACACCCTTCTTGCGAGGATCATTCATCTGGTGGAGGATGCCCAGGAGAAGAAGGCCCCCTTTCAGAAGACCGCCGACCGCTATGCCGTCTATTTCGTCCCCACCATCCTGATCCTCGCAGCCCTCACCCTCCTGTTCAGCGGCGATTGGATTCGCGCGGTTTCCGTTCTTATCATCGCCTGCCCCTGCGCGCTGGTGCTTGCCACTCCTACGGCGGTGGTGGCGGGTATCGGCCGCCTCGCCAAGGAGGGCATCCTGGTGAAGGGGGGTATGTATCTGGAGGCCGTGGGCAGGATCGACACCCTGGTGATGGACAAGACCGGCACCGTCACCCAGGGGCGGCCGAGGATCATTGATATCAAGCCCCAGGGCGGTTATGACCGGAAGGGTGTGCTTACCCTGGCTGCATCTGCGGAGAGCTGTTCCGAGCATCTCCTGGCCCGGTTGATTGTGGAAAAGGCCAAGGAAGAGGGCATAGGGATCAAAAAGGCGGATACCGCCCAGGTGATACCGGGCCGGGGGGTCGTGGTCGGCCTCGGCCGGAATAAGGTCGTGGTCGGCAACCGGAAGATGGCCGAGGAGCATGGGATTACCTTGAGCATGGACCAAATCGAGGATCTCGAGCGGATCGACGCATCGGGCCAGACCCCCATCCTCGTTGCGGATAATCAAAAACTCGCGGGGATTGTCAGCATCGAGGACAGTGTCCGCCCTGATGCGGAAGAGGCCATAGGCTCCTTGACAGGGCTGGGTGTAACGGGTATCCACATGCTGACGGGTGATACCCCTCGGGTCGCCAAGGTCATCGCCGAAAGGGTGGGAATACGGGAGGTGCAGGCCGGTCTCCTTCCCGACGAGAAGGCCGAACATATACGCAGGCTTCAGTCCGAAGGACGGAAGGTGGCGATGGTCGGTGACGGGATCAACGATGCCCCCTCCCTTGCAATGGCGGACGTGGGGATCGCCATGGGGGGTATAGGCACGGACATCGCCATTGAGGCGGCGGACATCATCCTCATGGCCGACGACCTGAAGAAGCTGCGCGAAACCGTGCTCATAGGGAAGAGAACCGTCCGGGTCATCAAACAGAACATCCTCTTTTTTGCGGTGGTCTTCAATCTGCTCGCAGTGGCCGCCGCCTCTTTCTTTACCTTCATCACCCCGGTATGGGCCGCGGTCATCCATCAGATAAGCTCACTGCTCGTGGTGGGGAATTCCTTGCGGCTCCTTTCCAGTCATCGGATCAGGCAGGAGATGCGGGAGAATGTTGTTTCATTCCTGGGGTATCTCTCCCGGGATGTGTGGGGAAAGGGGGGAGACTGGATCGGGGAACACAGCGCCGGTCTGCTGAGATCCGCCGTTGTCCTTTGTGTCCTGATATACGCCGTGAGCGGTTTTTTTATCATCCGGCCCAATCAACTGGGGGTTGTTCAGATCTTCGGCAAGAGACGTCCGAGGACTATTGCTCCCGGGCTTCACTATATCCCACCGTGGCCCATAGGAAGGGTGACCAAGCTTCCCCGGAGTGTGGATCGGGTGGAGATCGGTTTCCGCAGCCGGAGTGTCCGGGAGGCACTGGGGGATCCAAACCGGGTCTATCAGCCACTTGTTGCCTATGAGTGGGACATCCAGCACCGAACGGGCGCCTACAAGGACGTTCCCGATGAGTCCCAGACCTTTACCGGGGATGAGAACTTCATCGAGCTTGATATGGTGGTGCACTATACCATCAAGGATCCCGCGCTCTACCTTTTCAGGATTAGGGGGAGGGAGGATGCCGATTCCATCATCCGTTTCACCGCGAAATCGACCATCATCCGGATTATTGCCAAGAAGACCATCGACGATATCCTGACCACCGAGCGAAATGCCATCGAGGAGGAGGCCAAGGAGGGGCTTCAGGCGGTTCTCGATGACTACGGGGCAGGGATCGAGGTGGAGGGGATCTATCTCCAGTCGGTGCATCCCCCCATTGAGGTTGCCGATGCGTTCCGGGATGTGGTAAACGCCAATGAGGAGAAGAGCCGGTTGATCAATCTGGCGGAGGCCTATTCGCGGGAACAGTTGCCCCTGGCCCGGGGGAACGCCTTCAACTCTCTGGAGGATGCCGGAGCGTACAGAAAGGAGCTCATTGATAAGTCCGCAGGGGACGGGAAACGATTCCTTTTTTCTGCGCAGGAATTCGGACGATATCCCTCCGTGACAAAGGAGCGGCTCTACCTCGAGACAATGGAGGCCGGCCTGAGCGGGATAAAGAAATTCGTGATGGATAAAAACAGAACCGGAGGGAGTGAACTGACCATTGTCACCCCAAGGGAATTCACGGAGTTTTTGAATGCACTCTCTTCGGGATCGAGAAACAACACCGGCGCTGCTTCACGGGGAGGCGGCATGGGAGGAGGGAATCAATAGGAATAATGGCGCACAAAAAGGACACAATGTTCAAGACCCTTGCTATCATCATTATCCTGATATTGGGATTGTTCTGCCTTTTTATCTGCGATGAGACGGAATTCGTCATCGTCACCCTCTTTGGCAAGCCGGTGCGAACCGTGAGCCAACCCGGCATCCATGCCAAGACGTTCCTGCATAGCACCACCCGCTTCGATAAAAGGCTCCTGATCTATGATCCCACGCCGTCGGAGTTTCTCACCATGGACAAGAAGAATGTGGTGGTGGATTGCTTTGCCTGCTGGAAGATCATCGATCCCCTTGTATTCTACCAGACTGCAGGGGATATCGAGGGGGCGGAGAGGAGGCTGTACGATATCGTCTATTCGGAGGTCTCCGCAGTGCTCGGTAAATACGATCTCTCCAGCCTGATCGTGACCGATCCCGAGCAGGGGAGGATCGATCAGCTCATGGCGACCGTTACTGAAAACTGCCGGGTAAGGGCTGAAAGGGATTTCAGTATCGCCATAAAGGACGTGCAATTGAAGCAGCTCCTTCTGCCGCAGCAGAACAAGCAGAGCGTGTTCGACCGGATGCGCGCCGAGCGGCAGCGTATTGCCAAGATGTACCGTGCGGAAGGGGAGGAGGAGGCGCTGAAGATCAGGGCCGCCACCGACCGGGAGGTGAAGGCTATCCTTTCCGAGGCCTACCGGGAGGCCCAGATCATCAAGGGCGAGGGTGACGCCGAATCGATTCGGATCTATGGTGAGGCTTACAGCCAAAACCCGGGATTTTATAAATTGGTCCGCACCTTGGAGGCATACCAGAAATTCCTCGACGAGAAGACCACGGTGGTGCTCTCTTCGGACTCGGAACTCTTGAAATTGATGACGGAGGGTGAACGGGCGATCTTTCCCGGCAGCGCCCGCTGATCACCCTGACGGAGAATAATGCGCATGACGAAGACGACGCGAGGTCTTTACGGGCACCTGCTTGCCTGGGGAAAATATCTCCTGCTTTTGGCGCTCGGCCTCTATCTTCTTTCCGGGCTTTACTTTATCAGAACATTCGAGACGGGGGTCCTCCGATTTTTCGGCCGCGTGGTCAGCGATCATATCGGGCCCGGGCTCCACTATACCCTCCCGTATCCCTTCACCCGGGTGGACAGGATCAGGCTTCAGGAGAGAAAGCGCGTTGCCGTGGGATTCGAATTCTCCGATCAGGTGGTGGGCAGGAGATCAAATCCCCTCCAGGGGGAATTCATAAGCGGCGACGAGAATATCCTCAACCTCGAAATGGTGCTCCAGTATTTCATCATCAGCCCGGTGGAATACCTCCTGAGGGCTGAGAACCCCCAGGCCCTCATTCGCTCCTTTGCAAAGGACAACCTTACCCGCGCCGTATCGCACATGCAGGTGGATGAGATCCTAAAAGGGGAGGGAAAGGTGTTCATCCAGTCAAAGGTGCTCCAGCAGACCCAGAGGGATCTGGACCGGATCATGAACGATCGTAAGTGGGTTCAGATCACCTCGGTGAACCTGCAAATGGTTTCACCGCCGCTGGAGGTGGCCGATGCGTTCAAGGATGTGGTGACGGCCCGTCAGGACAGGGATCGCCTCATCAATGAGGCCGAAGGGTATCGCTACGACAGCCTCCCCAAGGCGCGGGGGAGGGCGGCGGAGTTATTTCACCTGGCCGAGACATACAAACTGGAGAGGATCAACCAGGCCAAGGGTGATGCGGAGCGGTTTAGGAAAATGGCGGAAGAATTCAACAAAAAGGGAAAGGTTACGGCAACCCGCCTCTACCTGGAGACAATGGAGCGCGTCATGGCGAGGATCCAGAAGGTCCTTGTCCAGGATGCGAAGGGCGGGGAGCCCCTGGATCTGAATATCATTGATATTGAGGGAATGCAGTGAAGGGTGGTTACTTGATGCAGACCTTGCGCACCTGCAACAGATCGGTGTCCCCCTTGAACACCTTCATGATGCCGTCCTGCTTCAGGGTGGTCATCCCCTCTTCGATGGACTTATCCCTGATCACGTCGATGCTCGCCCCGTCCACGATGAGCTGCTTGATCGTATCACTGCCGTAGAGGAGCTCGTGGATGCCCGTCCGGCCTTTGTAGCCGGTGTTCCCGCACTTCGGACATCCCTTCGGCTTGTACAGGTAAAGATCGTCGGTGTATTTGACCCCCATCTTCTTATCGAACCATTCCGCCCCGTATTCATGGACCAACTCGTCATATTCCTCCTTGGTGGGATGATACTTCTCCTTGCAATCCGAGCAGAGCGTCTTCACCAGACGCTGGGCCAGGATCCCCAGCAGGGCGTTTGCGAAATTGAAGGCATCCATCCCCATGTCGAGCAAACGGACAATGGTTTCAGGTGCGCTGTTGGTGTGGAGGGTGCTGAACACGAGGTGACCGGTAAGGGACGCCTCGATGCCGATAGAGGCGGTCTCCTTGTCCCTCATCTCACCGACCATGATCACATCCGGATCGGCCCTGAGGAAGGAGCGCATGCAGTTGGCAAAGGTCAGCCCGATGGTGCTGTGCACCTGGACCTGGCGAAGTCCGTACTGGGTGATTTCGACGGGGTCCTCCGCGGTCCATATCTTTCTTTCCGGACGGTTTATGTTGCCCAGTGCGGAGTGCAGGGTGGTGGTCTTTCCTGATCCGGTGGGTCCCACCACCAGGACAAGGCCATAGGGTTTGCCGATGATGTCCATCAGATGCTTGAGGTTGTATTCGCTCAGGTTCATCTTGTTCAACGGCAGAGGCTCGCTCGCCGCCAGGATCCTGAGCACGATGTCCTCATTCCCGCCCACCGTCGGGGTGACCTCGACACGAAGCTCGATGTTTTTCTGGGAATAGTGAAACTTGATCTTGCCGCTCTGGGGGAGCCGCCGTTCAGCGATATCCAGCCTGGCCATGATTTTCAGCCTGGAGGCCAGGGCCCTTCGATAGTTTGCCGGTATCTCCAGGGCCTTTCGACACTCGCCGTCGATCCGGTAGCGGACGATGGTCGACTGCTTCCCCTGGTAGGGCTCGACGTGGATATCCGAGGCCCCCATGGTATAGGCATCGCGTATGATCTGGTTGGCCAGCTTGATGATGGTGTTATCCGATTCGTCGATCCCCTCCTCAACCTCGTCGCTCTCCGTTTCTTCCTGGATCTCCATATCAAGCTCCGACACGAGGTCATCGAGTTTGACGGCGGGCCTGCCGTCGCTCGAGGTGACCGACTGAAGAAACTTGAGGATATCCTCGGGGAGGACGCCGACCAGGCGGATCTTGATCGAGCCCAGGTATCGCTTTATCTCATCGATCTTGTGTACGTCATGGGGATCGTCCACCATGACCTCTACGATGCCGTCATCCGACCTTTTGAAGGGAGTCCACTGGTTTTTGACCAGATAGTTGGGGCTGAGTCCGGTGAGAAGGGATCGGTCGATCAGGATCTTGGGGTCGTAATCCATAAAGGGGATGTTGTAAAATTTCGCCAGGGAGTCCAGGATGTCCTTCTTGTCGATCTTGAACTCCCTTTTCAATATGCCGACGATGTTCTCCTTGGACTTCCTGGATTTCACGATGATGGTGTTCAGCTCATTCTCGGTGATCAGATTCTTTTCAACGAGGTAGCCGAACTTGGTGCTGACCTTATTCTGCCGGGATGTCTGGTTGTGGAATGCGATGCCGAGGGTTTTGGCAATCTCCTTGATGGACGAGATCTCGTAGAGGCTGAATTTGCCCCCGCTCTTTTTGTTGATGAGCTGGACGACGCCCAGCATGGTGCCCTGGAACATGATTGCGCATGCCAGCACCTGTCTGGTCCGGTATCCGCTTTGAATATCATATTTTTGATTGAAGCCGAGCTCGGGATCGATCTTTCGCAGCTCTTCCTTGTCGTATGCGTCGGTGATGTTGACATAGGTTTTCGAACAGGCGGCAAATCCGGAGATACTCTTCTTGTCCATCTTGACCCTGATCTCACCGATACCGTCACCCACCTTGTATTTGGAAAAGAGCTCGTTCTGCTTGGAATCGACGGCATAGATGGTGATCCGCTCGGCATCGAACAGCTCCAGGATTTGTCCCTGCAGTTTGAGGAATATCTCCTCGATGTCCTTGGCGGCGTGGATGGCGTTGGTGATATTGAGGAGCCGCTCCTTGTATGCGAGCTCACTCTCTAATGCCTTGAGATCTTTATCCTTTTCCTTTGCTCCAAACAAGATGGGCATAATTCCGCTCTCAATACATTGGTAGTGTCATGTGCATTCGTAACCATGCAGGATTTTGGCGAGACGGACATCGCCCCTCAATTGATGAATGCCCGGCAGCATGGTGTCCGTATGAGCGATTGCCAATGCCAATGGTCCGAGAATCCTTTTCCGGTTCCGTAATGGGGTTGTTGGCCAAAACCCTTTTTGTGCATACGACTTCACTATACTATTTTATCGACAATCGATGGGTAAAGCAATGGTTTTCAGAATTAATTCAATGATATATTTGATGTTATCGAGGTGGTTTCGGCTACTCGTGGGCATGGAAGGAATGAAGGCGCCGCAACCATCGAGCCGTTGCCAAAACGGCTTGATTGGAAATGCTTTATTGACATATCAGCCTGAGAAGGATATCGACGATCCGTTTATCATATTTGCCCTGCTGGGCTGAACGTTCGATTTCCTTCAGGGCCGCATCCCGTTCCCAGGGTTCCCGGTACGGTCTGGTGGAGGTGAGTGCGTTATAGGCGTCGGTAACCGATACGATTCGTGCCTCGATCGGGATTTCCTCCCCGCTTTTCCCTTCGGGGTATCCGCAGCCATTATAAAACTCATGATGATACTTCACGATGTTAAGGATGGTGTCATCATCGTATCCACGGATCTGGAGGGTCATTATTCCCTCGAGGGGATGTTTCATGATCTCCTCGAATTCGGTGCTGCTCAGATTCCCTTCCTGATTGAGGAGATAGTGGGGCACCTTTTCCTTCCCTATATCGTGGAGACAGGCGCCGATGGCGATTTTCTCCCTTCTTGATTCAGGCAGGTCGAGCTCGGTGGCGATCGCGAATGCAAGCAGGGCGGACACCTTTGATCCCCCGACGCTCCCGTCGATCACCTCCACCGGGAGTATGGAATTTTCAAGATCTTCAATGACTGCTTCAACGTGTTTGAATCGATCAAAGAGGTGTGCGGGGATCTTGTTCCGATCCTCCAGCGGATTCTTGAGTCTCCCGATTTCGTAAACGGTTATCCGTTCACTGCCTCCCTTCATTGATACCTTTTCGTAGCCATCCTGCTTCATGACGACCTCGGTATAGGCAGTCTTGATCCGGGAATTATCGGGATCGAGATCCAGCGCCTTGCCAAGGAATTCCTTGGCCTTGCTCATATCATAAATGGCATGGTAGAGGCGGCCTATGGAGAAAAGGAGGTCCGCATCCAGGGGTTTTTCTCGTGCCTTTTGCATCAATGCATTGATCTTTCTTTTGATGTGGGCGTGCCGGGTGTTATTCCTCTTTATCTCGAAGGAGTTCACCACCCTGGAATCCACGTATGAAGACACCGCTTGATGGGTGTTCTCATCAACCAGGATACCGTTGGGCGGGCAGAGTTCCTGCAACCTGCCGGCACGGTTGACGAGATTTCCCACGGCCGTATACCTGTTCCTTTTCTGGCCGATCAGCGCGGTAATCGCCTGTCCTGTGGCTATGCCGATCCTTAGACTCCAGGGTTGGTCGAGATCACTGAGACCTTCCTGCACCTTGATGGCCGCCGCCACCGAATGCAGGGCGTGGAGTTTGTAATTGATCGGTGCCCCAAACTCGCATACGATCTTGTCTGCGAGGTACGCATCGATGTGACCCTTGAATGTGTGGATAACAGGCTCAATCTGTCCGTAGATCCGGTTCAGTTCATTGATCACGATCTCCGGGCGGTAGGTGTCGGAAAAATCGCTGAACTCAACCAGATCGGCGAAGAAGACGCTGATGCGCGACCGTTCGATGTTCAACCGATTCTCGATGATCAACCGAGCCACATTGGTATCCATGATCGAATAGAGTGTTTTTTCCAGCCGTCCCTTCAGGTGGCTCACCATGACGTTTTTTTCCAGGAGCTGTTCCGTCTTGTACGCGAAATTCTCGTTCTCATCCTCGCGTGTTTTGTACAATGTTTCCAGCTCTGCCCCGGAAATCCGGATACGCTCATTGAGGTTTTGGATGTGCATGGTCTGGTGATGCAGTGTCTCATTGAAATGCCCGGTGACGAACCCGGCAAGCATCAAGAAACCACCCCAGGTGGAAAAGCGCAGGCCGATTTCGATTGCATTCCTCCCGGTGAAGGGGGACTGGGCGGAGGCAAGGGCGAGAATGCCGATCACCACCACGGCGGCGATTCCTCCGAGGAGCGAGCACCGCTTTCCCATAAGGTACCCTGCAAGGAGTATGGGAATATAGAAGAGATTGAGAAAATCCGTTTTATTGGGTGCAATCCAGTATATAAGCAGGACGAGGATAAAGCTTATACCCACGAGGATTTCTTTATACCGTCTATATTCACTGATGCTTCTCATGGTTGTCGTGATGCCGTCTTTACGAAAATGGATACGTCCTTATACGGAATGTGCAAAATGATCCGGTTGTACATATCATTATTCGGATGTTTTTAAAAAAATGTTGTTACTGTATGTATCCGATTGCGTGGTGTGAGGAGTCGGGGAGTGGTCGCATCCATGCCCGGAGGGGCTTAGGCGTGATTTCTCAACCTGAGCTCCAATGGATGCGGGTAAAGGTAGTATTGCATCTTCAGGTAGGGTTGATCATATTTTCTCACGTAGTGTCCCATGAGGGTGACAGGAACGATCAGGGGGATGTCGCCGTTGCGATACTGTTCGATAACCTCGATCATTTCCCTTTTTTCGTCCGGGGAGAGATCGGCCCTGAAGAATCCCAGCATGTGCTGGAGCACATTGGCATTCTTCTTGACCGTAGTCTTCAGACTGAGGGCCTCCATAAGGAGGGATTGATATCGCTCGAAGAGCTCACCCGGGGGGATGTCCTTGGCATGCGCCACAAGTTTCCCCATGGTGCGATAATGGGATGGGCTGTGCGAGAGTATGAGCAACTTGTGCCTGGTATGAAAATCAACCAGATGTCCCAGGTGTTTTTTCATCGTGAGTTCCCGCCATCTTTTCAGGGCAAAGACGCGCTCGATGAAATTTTCGCGCAGGACCGGGTCATGGAGCCTCCCCTCCTCCTCCACCGGTATCAAGGGGAAGTGTGTCATGAAGGCCCGGGCGAAGATGCCGGTCCCCTTTTTCACCGGCATCCCCTTCTCATTGTAAACCTTTACCCGCTCCATGCCGCTGCTCGGTGAATCGCTCTTGAAAATGAAGCCGCACAGGTCCTCCCTCTCAAGTTCAGCGGTACGTTGCCGGGACCAATCGAGCATGCGCTCAGTGGAATCGATTTTGGTGCGGATGGTGATCAGCCGGGGTTTTGCAGGATCCCCGACCAGCCGGAACGGTTCACGCGGAATACCGAAGCCGCATTCCACCTCGGGACATACCGGCATGTATTCCACATACGTTCCCAGGGTATCGGTGAGGAAGCGATCCAGTTTATGGCCCCCGTCGTACCGGACCCGTTCTCCCAGGAGGCAGGTGCTTATCCCCAGTTTTATGGGTGACGAAAAGGGCGGGCAGTGGTAACACCCCTGATAGGACTCATTGGTCATGGTTCGGTTTCATCCCCGGCCCCGATAAGGGGAAGCATCTTGTCAACCGTGAAAAATACCAGGTAGCGGGCGGTGTCGTCCCTTCCATAGCTTTTTCTGCGTATCGAATACAGGAGTTCCGAATCCTTTTCCTCCCTGACCTTGGTCAAAAACATCCTCCTCCCCGCCGGTTTCTCCCCCGATTCCATGAAAAGATAGGCTGCATGGGGATTCGTCTGGAGATTATGATGGGTCAAGCGGTCAGGCATGATGAAGGCGACGGTGCCGTCATCCATGATATGGGGGGTCGCATAGACGGCAATATCAACCAGCCCGTTTGCATCCGCTGTGGCCAGTACGCCGTGACCGGAAACGCTATCAAAGTATTCTTTAAGATTCATAACACCCTCCCCTGAAAGATGATATCACTGCAAGACACGGATTACACGGATGTATATCGAGCCTTTCCATGAGGTATTCGTTGTTGTAATCCTTCGCCCTTCGGTGTGATCGAACGATCATTGGTATTTGAAGGGCAGGCAATCGAATAGTATCCTCGATGGCAATGAACCACACTGCCATTATACATGTATTGCATGAAGTTGCAATCGTCCCGCATTCAAGGGCTTTTCGGTCTATGATATCGTTATGGAGATCTCACCTTGAACGCTTCCATCACTATTGCTTGATGCACAAAAAGGGATATGACCGGGCACCCCTTCACTCCTGGAGCCGGATATGGGACCCCGGGGGCCATGGCCAGTTGTGGGGTACAGGTGACTCGATCTCGATCCTTTTATGCCGCGTGGGATGCTCCACCACCAGCCTTTTTGCAAGCAGCGCGATGGCGCGTTCGGGCAGAGGATGGGATGAGCCATACTTTATGTCACCAAGCACCGGATGCCCTGCCGCTGCCATCTGCACCCTGATCTGATGGTGGCGGCCTGTTCCCAGAATGATCTCCACGAGGCTGAATCCGGCGAGGCTTTCCATTGTCCGATAGGTCAGGATGGCCTCCTGCGCCTTCTCCCGTTCCTTGATGCTGATAAAGCTCTTCCGGCCATGTCGTATGATATGGCCGGCGAGGTCCCCGGCGGGAGGGGAGGGGGTCCCCTGGAGTACGGCCCAGTAGACCTTTTCGATCCTGCGTTCCCGTATCTGGGCGCAGAGTCGTGCGGATGCCTTCGATGTGCGCGCAAAGATCACCACCCCCGCCACCGGCCTGTCCAGCCGGTGAACAAGCCCTATGTATACCCTGCCGGGCTTGTTGTATTTTTCTGCAATATACCCCCTGGCCATGTCGAGGAGGGTGCGGTCTCCTGTCCGGTCTCCCTGGACGAGGATACCCGGAGGCTTGAACAGGGCAAGAAGGTGGTTGTCCTCGTAAAGGACCAGGTGCCCTTCGTCATGCTGATCATTTTCCCTTGCGGGTGTGCGTTTTGTATCCTGCTTCATGACATCCACGTGATCCATATTACTCTATATTGTATTTCTGCACGACCGGGAAGGGGGGATGCGTCTGTGTGCCCGCGGATGAGCACTGCAGCCTGTCAACCAAACTGTGTTAGAGCGGAGCGAAGCGAAGCTACTATAATACGGCTTTTTTTGAAAAGCTCAAAGGCTTGCTTCGTTTATAGGCCCGAAGGGCGAGTTGAGGCGTGCCCGAAGCAAGCCATACAGGCTGTGTGCAAGGGAGCCGAAACAAAAGACGCATCCCCCTTTCCCGAAGGATAGTAAGCAATTTCCATTGCATTTGATTCCCGGTGAAAAAATATGCAATACTATATAAGCCTTGTCTTCACATCTGTCAACCCGGGGATGGACACCCGGGGATCAGTGTCCGGTTTTCCCTGCCATGGGGAAGATTTTCATTGAACACGCAGGGTAGTGGATTTTGTCCCCTATCACCCCGTTTCAGGGGCGGTGAATTAACGATCATTGTACGGAGGGTATTGCATGAAGGGGATCATTCTGGCAGGAGGGGCGGGAACCAGGCTCCATCCGATCACCCGCTCGGTGAGCAAACAACTCCTTGCGGTGTACGACAAGCCCATGATTTACTATCCCCTGTCGGTTCTGATGCTTGCGGGAATACGCGAGATCCTCATCATTTCCACCCCATGGGACCTGCCCAATTTCAAGACCCTCCTCGGGGACGGGTCCCAGTATGGCCTCTCCCTTTCATACGCTGAGCAACCGCGACCGGAGGGTCTTGCCCAGGCCTTCATCATCGGCAAGGGGTTCATCGGCGGGGACACGGTATGCCTCATACTCGGTGACAACATCTTTCACGGTCAGGGGCTGTCCGGCATCCTCAACAGGTGCACCCGATTGACCGAGGGGGGGATCATCTTCGGGTACCTGGTGAAAGACCCCCAGCGTTACGGGGTGGTGGAGTTCGACCGGGAGGGAAGGGTGATCGGCATCGAGGAGAAACCCAGGGAGCCGAAGTCGCGGTACGCGGTTCCCGGTCTCTATTTTTATGACAACGAGGTGGTGAGCATTGCCGGGTCGCTCAAGCCCTCAGCGCGGGGGGAACTGGAGATCACCGATGTCAACGACGTGTACCTGCGCCGGGGAACCCTCAGGGTGGAGCTGTTCGGACGCGGATTTTGCTGGCTTGACACGGGGACCTATGAATCGCTCCACCAGGCCGCCAATTATGTTCAGGCGGTGCAGGAACGGCAGGATCTCAAGATCGCCTGCATCGAGGAGATCGCCTTCCGCCTCGGGTACATCGATGAGGCCCAACTCGGGAGTCTCGCCGATGCCCTTGCCCACAATGAGTACGGTCATTATCTTATGAGCATACTCAAGGAAACCAGGGAGCGGCGTGTGTCATGAAATTCACCCCGACCGAGATTCCCGGTGTTGTCGTGGTCGAGCCGGAGGTGTTCGAAGACGCCCGCGGTCTTTTCATGGAGACCTTTCACCGTAAAAAGTACGCCTCGGGGGGTATCGACCGGGCCTTTGTTCAGGACAACTATTCCCTCTCCGTGCAGGGGACACTTCGCGGTCTGCACTATCAGTTTCCCCGTCCTCAGGCAAAGCTTGTCTATGTCCTGAGCGGAGAGATCTATGATGTTGCCGTGGACATCCGACGGGATTCACCGACCTTTCGTCAATGGGTCGGCATCACCCTTTCGGCTGAAAACAGGCGTCAGTTCTTTGTGCCCGAGGGATTCGCGCACGGTTTTTGTGTGGTGAGCGAGACTGCCCGGGTCCTCTACAAATGCACGGACTTTTACCACCCTGAATACGATCGGGGCATCCTGTGGTCGGATCCCTCCCTGGCGATCCGCTGGCCGATCCGTGAACCCCTCCTTTCCGCCAAGGATGCCGGGCTGCCGATGCTGGAAAACGGCATGACATTGAATCCATGAATATCTCGTGGGTTTCCTACAGCCATTGCCGGAACAGGGGGGACACCGGTGGCCTTTAATCCCATCATCGTCATTCAGTTCGCGGTGCTCCTTTTTGCCATCACCATTCACGAGGCCAGCCATGCCTGGATTGCCAATCTGTGCGGGGACCCGACCGCTGCATACATGGGAAGGGTGACCCTGAATCCGGTCCCCCACATCGACCCCATCGGCACCATCCTTATCCCCCTGTTCCTGATGATCTTCAGCCCGGGGTTTGGATTGATCGGGTGGGGAAAACCATGTCCGGTGAATCCCAATAATTTTCGAAACCTGCGCCGCGATGAAATCCTGGTGTCCATCGCCGGGGTGACGTCGAATCTCGTGGCAGCCCTGGCCAGCCTTTTCCTCCTGAAACTCTTTCTCATCGTGGGGATCACATCGCAAGGACTCTCCATCCTTCTTCGTATCATGTTCCAGCTCAACTGTGTGCTCCTGCTTTTCAACCTCATCCCCATTCCCCCCCTCGACGGATCCCATGTCATGAAACAGTTCCTGCCGGCCGCAACGGTGGAAAGGCTCGCCTTTTTGGATCGGTGGGGATTCCTTATCCTCCTGCTTTTGATCAATACGCCCCTGTTTGATTATTTTTTTTCGGTGTTCATGTATCCGTTCAATCGTCTATTCTTTTTGGTAATGGGCATTTAAGGACTCCCCCCTCGAAGAAGAGGGGGAGTATCATTCCACGGAGATGCAACTCGACGACTTATATCCCTCTTGTATGTTCCTTCTCTCGGTTTGTGGGATATGGCATCGCGGAGAGAATGGCTGTGTGACTGGATTGTGGGAGCGCGGTCATTCCCACTGGTGGAGGCCCCTTGGCTGCCCTATCTAATGCCAGTAGCGGCGATCGTCCCGGCCGCGATCGCGCAGTTTCCGCACCCTTCTCATGATATTGGGGTAGTCGAGGTAGAGATACCCGATGACCATCCCGCCGAGGTGCGCCATGTGGGCGATGCCGTCGCCCCTTCGGGAGACGGTGGAATAGAATTCAATGAGACCGAAGATGAGGGCGAAGTATTTTGCCTTGATGGGAAACAGGAATTGCAGGTAGATGATCCGGTCCGGATAGGTAAGGGCAAAGGCGAGGAGTATCCCGTAGACGGCCCCGGAGACCCCGATCGTGGGGATGGGGGAGTTCGGTGTGAATAAGGCGCTGGAGAGCCCCGCCCCGATCCCCGTGATGAAGAAATACTTCATGAAGTACCTGGTTCCCCACCGGTATTCGAGGTCGCTTCCGAACATCCACAGGGCAAAGAGGTTGAAGAGGATGTGCATGAGCCCGCCGTGAAGGAACATGTACGTCACCGGCTGCCAGAAGAAGAACCGATGCCAGACGAAATAGGGTCGAAGCCCGAAGTAGACGACCAGGAAGTTCCCGGTGATGAGCTGCAGGAAAAAGACCACCCCCATGATGATCATCAATTTTTTTATACCCGGGCTCAGGGGGGGGCCGAAGGAGGTATAGCGCGGTCCGTATTCATGATAAGGCATGGGCTTGTCGCTTCCCTTTCTTTTTTATGTATCCGAGGCGTTTCGCGGCAATCGTACAAAACCTCTCCTCATTCCCGTGATAATCCAAAACGCCGCAACGATCTTCAGGAGTTCACCAGGGAGAAAAGGGAGGAATCCCAGGTAGATGGCCTGGGCCAGCGTCCACCTGCCCCACAGCATCAATTGGATTATCCCCAACGCATAGATGGTGAGTACGGCCATTATGATGCCTGCGAGGATTCGGCGCCAGGAGGGGGCTGCACTCGACCCGATCACACATCCGATGACCCACGCACCCACCACAAACCCGAGGAGATACCCCCCGGTGGGGCCCAGGAGATAGAGGAGGCCGCAGGAGGCCCCGGCAAAGACCGGTATACCGCAGGCCCCTATGAGGAGATAGATGCCCATGGCGCTTGCCCCCCATCCGCATCCGAGAAATACCCCCGCAAGGAGCACGAAGAGGGTTTGAAGGGTAACGGGGACCGGGGTAAAGGGGAGAGGGAGGCGAATAAAGGCACCGAGTGCGGTGAGAAGTACAAACAGCCCCATGCCGAGGAATCGGTTGAGTGTTGCGGGAAGGGGTAAGGGATAGGTAAGGATGGTTAAACCGCTGGTATGGATTTTTGATTGGTCGTTCATCATTTCTTCAACGCTCCACATGGTGTGATCGGAATTGGACCGTTCCTTGTTACTAAAGAAGCTTTTTACCAGAAGTTGCATCAAAAATCAACCGGGTGATCGGTCGAAATTCTGTGCAATCCGGCCTCCGAGTTCGAGGGCTTCGTGTAAGGCCGTGGGGTGTTCCCGTATCGCGCCTTTCCCGTCGACTCCCCGCACCAGGAGTTCCCCCGAGTAGGTAACGTCCAGGACATCAAAGAAATACCGTACCGTCAGCTTGACCCCCTTGAAGAGCCTTTCTCCATGGGTTGCCCCAACGGAGACAAAATACCCCTTCCGCGCCTTTTGCACCGGCAAGGGCCTTTTGAGCACGTACTTATTTACCCAGAGCGACTGGCAGCGGTCCACAAAGGCCTTGGTGTGGGCAGGCAGGTTATAGAAGAAGATGGGTGAGGCAAGGACGAGGGCATCGGCATGAAACACCGATTCAAGCAGTGCGTCAAAATCATCCTTGAGCACGCATCGGCCGTCCTTTCTGCACCCGTAAATCTCACGACACGGCTTGATAGTAAAGGAGGAAAGGATCAGTTTATCCACGTCCGTCCCCTGTGATTGGGCACCCTTGAGCACCTCATCCAGGAGGATCTCCGTGTTTCCCTTTAATCGAGGGCTCCCCATCAGGCC
>JBLIRP010000066.1:0-22649 GCA_049472355.1 bacterium
TGATGGGCGGCATGTACGGAAGTGGCCTGGGTAGCTATGGCATGTACGGCGGCATGATGGGCGGCATGATGGGCCTTGGCGGCCTTAGTGGTCTTGGCGGCTACGGCATGATGGGCCTTGGCGGCCTTGGTATGATGGGCGGCATGATGGGGCTTGGTGGCCTTGGCATGGGCCTTGGTGGACTTATGTCCCCTATGATGATGGGCGGACTAGGAAGCTTAGGCCTTAGCGGTCTCGGTGGCCTTGGCTTAAGCGGTCTGGGAATGAGCGGTCTTGGCCTTTCTGGACTCGGCATAATATAATAAACCTTGTGATATCATAAATACACGAGCCCGCATATCTTATGCGGGCTCTTTTTTTTACCTTGATCCGATCGACACGGTTCCTGGCTGCAACCTGTTTTCCAAGATAGGACCTACCTCTTGACCCTGCATGGTGCCAAGTATCATGAAGCTCTATTGTTCAATAAGATATGTGATATTTTCAGAGACAAGGCCGTGATGAAAAACCGGCCCGTCACTTCAGGAAGTACAGGTAGGGATTCAATACCCTGTTTTTGTCCGCCTGGGTGCCGTCATAGGTGATGGATACGATGGGGATCCCGATCTCCTTTTCCACCTTCTTGTAAATCGCCTCGCTGATCAATCCCGGACAGCAGAAAATCGGATTGACATTGATGATGAGTTTCAGGTCGGGATAATTGTCTTTGAGATAATACACCTTCAGAAGATTCTCGGATGTCTCGCCCCCGTGACGTATGGAGAAAAAGTGTTTTTGCAGGTACTCGAGAGGGTCACGGCCGGGTCCGGAGGGCCGATCGTGGAGAACCGGCTGCGCAATGGCATTGAGCTTCCGCGAAAATACGGAGAGCGTCGTGAAGGCGACCTTATCCCTGAGCAGGTGAATATACCGGCCGTCCTCCCACTGGGTCTGAAAATGTTTTTCCGCAAGCAGGCCCAGCGTGTCAAGAAAGGGCACGGTAATAACCTCGGTGCCGGCCCTTTCGCAATGCCTGATCAGTTCCTGATTGAAGGTATCGTTGTCCCTCACGAACAGATCACCCACGATGCCCACCTGGGGCAGGGGACCGCTCTTGGTGGCAATGGTTAAGAAATCCTGGACCACCTGCTTGAATGCCTCCTCCTTTGATGCGCCCGAGGCAAAACATTGAAACAGCCTGTCCGAGGCTGCACGAAAGCACCGGTCGGTTGCACCGGTTTCCTTTGCCCGCGGCCGGATTCTATGGAGGATCTTTTGCGCCAGACCTGCCAACACATAGGCCATGAAGATCTCATAGACGAGATCAAGGGGCAAGTCCGTGGGGAGAAACCTGGTCACCAGGATATCCACCTTTCCCAGACCGTTGCCCATCTTTTCAAGGCATTGTTTGATCATGACCGGATACTGGGGGAGGTTGCATGCAAGCTCAGCCTCGCTGTTACAGAAAAGGGCGACCTGTTGCGGATCCATTCCGTGGCTGTGTATGGTGTGCTGTATCCCCTGGGTCACAATGCTCACCGGCAGGCACTGCCCATCGTTGATCCGGAGGCTTTGGGAGATGGTATCGGGTGTCTGCTCAATGACCATGGCCCTGATGCCGGCTTGCATAAAGGCGCCCTGAATCAGGCGGGCACTCAACAGGTCGTGCCCGGGGAGCAGATAGGTTTTTTCTTCAAACGCGCCTTTCAAGCTGATGGTGGGCCGGTGCTGCCGTTTCTGAGCACCCCGGAAATGGCGAAATGTCTCCACAGCCGCCTCAAGACGCGTATCATACCCTTCAGCCGCCTCATGCTCATCCATCTGCAGGATCAGGTAGGGTTTTCGGTAGTAATCCATAATGGCCTTGAAATACTCCATGATGAAGGAATCGGGCGCGCATTTGAATGCGGTGACATAGAGAGGGAAGAGCCCGCCGGTCTGCGCAACCGTCTCCGCAGTCTTGATGATGCGGTTGCCATAATGCCAGTGGTTCAGGCGGATGAAGTCCCTGGCCGCATAGAGCGTTTCATCCACCAAGGGGATCATATCCATGTAAAAGCACTGGATACCCATTCCAGCAAGCTTGTCGGGGATACCCTTGTTGAGCGCTGGATTGAGAACCAGGTAGGGACGTCCCAGGAGGACCACGCCGATATCGTTGGATGCGCCCACCTGGTCGCGGAAGAGATGCTGCAAATCCTCCCTTCGTTCCCGGAACCAGTCCCAGGCAAGAAGGAATGCCTCCTCGACCCTGGGAAAGGCGGTCTTTTTTTTCACCCCATCCGGCAGATGGAGGTAGATCGCCCGGATGGTCTCATCGATGTTTTTATTCAGGTCAAGGACCGGGGCGATCATTGTACGGCTCAGGTCGAGCCCGGGTATGTTCTGCATCAGGGGCACTGCATAGTGGGAATAATAGCAATACGCCCTTTTTTCATTCTCCTCGGTGTTTTCAAAAAGTTGCGGATAAAAGATATAATCCGCCTTCGATGCAAGGTCTCTGACGTGGCCGTGAAAATCCGTGATGGGTGCGCAGAAATCGGCCCCTGTGATCTCTTTGCCTGCCATGATAGGGGATTCCTTTGCGGATGAAATGACCGTGGTGAATCCAAGACGCTTGAAGAACAGCTCCCACAGAGGAAGATATTCAATCATGCACAGGGTGGCGGGCAGCCCGATTCTCACAAGGGAAGTCTGTCTCGTATTTCGGTGCTGCGGCATGATCCCCGACGAGAATATCTCCCTGCGCATCTCAAGTACATTGAACTGGATGCGATTCCGGATGCGGGCCAGGGACATCCCCGGCCGGCGCACCACGGATCTGATTCCCCCCTGCGTGAATTCATAAAACGCATTCACATCAGCCGGCCTTTTTGAATCTTCGACATCCCTGGGGATATCGAACACCTTGCGGTGGTCCCGAAGCAGATCAAACCCGGAGTGCGCCTTTTTTCGATACGCAGGGTCCTTCTCATCCCTGCCGCACAGATACCCCCATCCCAGGGACTCGCCCTCAATCTTGATTGTCTTGATCTTGCAATGATTGTTGCAATAGGTGCAGACATATTCCGACGCTACGATTTTTTCGGTATGCAGGTCCTTCCTGAAGCGGGACGTCTCAGAAAATGCCGAATCCGCCATCTTGAGGCATACGCCGAGCGCACCGGTGAGGTGGCAGAATCTGGACACATAGATGGGCCTTTGTAATCTCTGTTCAAACGCCATGACCAGGGCATGATTCCTGGCTGTTGCGCCCTGGAAGGCGATATGCTCGCCTATCTTGTCGACATGCGCTACCTTTGACAGGTAATTGTCCCGGACCGAATGGAGTGCTGCGGCCAGGAGCTCCTCGCGGCTGTAGCCGAGGCTGAGCAGATGATTCAGGTCCCGCTGCATGAACACGGTGCACCGGTCGCTGATGAGGGGCGCAGGATGGCCTTCGGCCAGGACGGCATACTCATCGAGCGGGACCCCGAGCCACCGGGCCTGCTCCTCGATGAAACTGCCGGTGCCTGCAGCACACACATAGTTCATCACGGAAAAGGTGACTGCGCCGTTGCGCATGACGGTGAATTTTGCGTCCTGTCCGCCGATTTCGATGATGGTGTCGATTTCGGGATTCAGGTGATATGCCGCACGTGCATGGGCGGTGATCTCGTCAACGCAGTAGTCGGCCCTTGCCACCTTCTGAATGAATTTGCGGCCGGATCCCGTGGTGCCGGTCCCAAGCAGTACGAAGCGAACACCCTGGTGTTTTTCCAGCTCTTCCATGGTCCGGGTGATCCGCTGGAGCGCCGCAATCGGCTGTCCACAGGTCCGGGTATACAGCCCGGCCTTCACGACCCGCTCGCGGGTCATGAGGGTGGCCTTGGTGCTTGTCGAACCGACATCGATCCCCAGGTAACACTCAAGGGGCGCATCCCTGGGAAGGGCTTCATAGATTGCCACCTCCACGTCATGCTGCACATACGACTGCCAGGCGGAGGAGTCCGGGACTTGGCCCTTTGATCCGGACAGGGGAGGATAGAAGTAGGATTTCGACAGGGTCGCCTTGCAAAGCAGGCCCTTGACCGCGACGGGGGTCCGTTGTTTTGAGGTAGTTCCTTGCCTGGAGGCTGTCAGCGCTGCACCGATGGCACCCATGTATTCGCTGTCAGGGGGGGTGAGCAGAGGGACGTGCATCTCCTCTTCCAGGTATTGGATGAGCTTTGTATTCCTGCTGACCCCGCCGACCACCACAACCGGCGCACACAGCTCCACACCGTGAAAAAGGGTATTGCAGATATTCTGGGCAACCCCGTGACACAGGCCCGCAGCGATTGCCTGCAGGCCGTATCCCTGCTGCTGCATGTGCACCAGGTCGGTCTTTGCAAACACCGCGCAGCGCGTGGCGATCTTTGGGGGCACGCCCTGATAGTCCTGGGCACGTTCGCTCAGCTCCGCGCTTCCGGCAAGCCCAAGCCGCGCTGCCTGCTGATCCAGAAAGGAGCCGGTCCCTGCGGCACAGGCGGGGTTGGCGATGTATTTCCTGTACCTGCCGTCCTGGTCAAAAAGGATGAGGCCGAAGGTTTCAGCGCCAATGGTGATGATCGAGCCCGGGTTCGGAACGTGGTGCTTCACGCCCTCGATGATGGCAACCTGCTCATTGACCTCAATGCCGGTGGTGAGGAATTCGCGGCCTTTTTCGGCCACCACGCCAATGGTGTGCAGGTCTTGGACAGGGAAGTCCTGGAAGATTGTCTGGAGTGCCGGCTGAACGTTTCCTTTGTGGAATCGATACTCCCTGAAGAGGATCGTACCATGGTCATCCAGCACCACAACGGCAATGGTTGTGGTGCCGATATCGATACCCGTTATGAGGTGTTCAGGTTCGGATGGATCGCCGGTCACGCCAGGCTCGCAGTCAGGCCCTCGATATCAGTGAATACCTCAAAATAGCTCCGTGCATACGCGACCACATCCGCCATATCTGCGCGCAGCGAATCGATGCTGATGATCTTGATTCTCTCCTTTTTGCTTCTCAGTCTCTTCAGGAACAGGAAAAGGGTATCCCGTTCTGCGCAGGTAACCCCGCTGAAATTGATGGCAAGGTGTCCCATGTTCTCTTTGAGATAGTTCTTAATCCTTTTTTTCAGATCCGTTGCCGACACCTTGTCAAAAACACCATGGAGATCAACCACAATCAGGGGATGATGGACAGCATCCCACATCCGTGGTCTTATGGTGAGCGTGCCGTTGCCTGTAAGTGGTGCGGGGTGCAGCAGACTCCCCGGCATCCGGTATTCGGTTCGGCCCATCCGCACCTGCGGATACGCACAGTGCTTGAGCTTGAATTGTTCAGCGAGGGCAAGCGCAGGCACCAGGCCTGACAGTATCCTGTTTTTCAGACCCCCGGCGCCTGTCTCATGCACGATGGATCGCCGGATCTCCCTGATTCGCCGGGCGACCTCTTTCGTGGGCGCCCGCCTTGCGGCAATGGGAAAGAGCGGCAGGGCATCGAGGCATCCCTGCCTGTACTGTCCTGCCCGGGCACTGAGAAGGGGGTCTGCCGCATCCCTGAACCGCAGGTATCCCCTGAACTGCTTTTCGATAAAGCGTATGACCGATGGGCCCAGCCTGCGGTATTCCTCATCGTACACATCCAGGATCAGTTGTTCCATTTTTTCCTTGTCGATGCGGGGATGGGCAAAGGCAAGGTGAAACCCGTCCCAGTGTTTGTGGGGCATATCAAGAAGCCTGCCTTCCCGCCTGAGCCGGTCGAAGAGGGGCGTGCTGCAGGCAGGGGTCAGGATGAGGAACTGGCTCAGGCTCGGATTCAGTGATACGAGATAGTCAAGGTCTTCCCACACCTTTTCAACCGTATGGAAATCATGCCCGATGATGAGGGATGCGAGGGTGTTGATGCCGTGTGAGTGAAGGGTCTCAAAGATCGCCTCAATATCGAGCCCTTTGAGTTTGGCATAGTTTGCCTGCCTGGATTCAACCCCGATCCAGATCGTCTCGATCCCCATCCTGACCAGGTCCTCCGGGTCCCAAAGAGTGACCGAGTAAGCACTCGCAAAACAGGAGATGCGTATCGGATTTTTCTCGTCCTTCTTCACGCATTCGAGATATTCGGCTGCGCGCTCCTTCTGGAGCAGGAAATCCTCTTCGATAATGCCGATAGGCAGGTTCGGATTGCCCAGGACCTTATGCACCCTTCGGATTTCCCGGTGCAGGTCCGTCCCTGTCTTTAAAAGGGGGATATGGCGTTTCTTGTGAAAGTGGGAAGTGGCGCAGAACTCGCACCCATGGGGACAGCCCAGCCCGGCCAGGACCACGGCGCCTTTCATGGCCGGGAACCCGAGGACCTTGCCCCTGGTCGGGCACACCACATGCCTTTTGGGCTCATTGTTGTGGACCTCTCCCAGAAGCCGACGCATAAAGTCCACCCCTTCCTCCCTGCATACATAATCGCCATACTGATCACACTCAGGGAGCATGGTGCCATATCCACCCAGTATGATCCTGGCGCCCGGTGACACCTCCCGTATCATCCTGCTCATCTTTTTCATCTTATCGAACGTGGCGATAACAAAACTGATGCCCACATAGTCATACCCTTTTTTCAGCTCATTTTTGAACCGACTCATGGTCGGATACTGCAGCACGGTTGCAGGGGTCGTTATGTTTTCCGCAATATACTCAAGCCCATACGCGATATAGGTCGATCGGATGCTGAAGATCCCCTGCGCCCGTGTGACCTGGGCATGAAAAAGTTCAGGCATCACATGCCGAGTGCAGTCATCGGTGTCGGCGCCAAAGGGCCCGCAAACTGTTGTTAAAAGAACCTTTTTCATTAACCTTTTCCTTTTTGCTGAGGCATTGGAGTGCATGCCGTAACAATTGCCCCAAATGCGTCTGATAGGAGATGATGTGCAAAAAATCGGGCCTGGGACCGATTTATATATACAGGGCTTAAACGAATAAGCATATCAATTCCTCTGACTAATTGCCACAACGAATTGCCGGTATGAATTGCTGGTAAGGAATTAGTTGCTCCACCCGTTTTATTCCGCCATTTCAGACAATGACGGCATTGACTGTTGAAAACGTATCAAAGGATTACAGGTTGCTCCTTGCCAAAGACAGTCTGAAATCCCCGATGGATATCTGTGCTGAATTGTTGTCGTGTGGGTGCTTTTGTTTTGAAAGAGCATTTATTGTACCAACTCATGTATTTAGTAAATTCATTGATACATGGGGCATTGACGCTGCCGGAGGGGAGCATGGAAGGATGAAATGTCTCAATATGGCACGATCCGGTCGTCGGCAAAATACCATAATGGGACTGTATTGAAACATGATGTTCAATCGCCATGTTCGTGGAGGGATTGATGATGGGAATCCATTCCTAATCAATTTGTCAAGAATTATTCATATGCTCAGGTGAATACACACCCTGCGAAACGATTTCCTGTCGCGTGGCATATATTGATAATGTATTGAAAATTAGGCATATATAATATTTTTAATTGACATTATTTGCAGGGATATATATCATTTATACAGGACAGACTATTGCATGGTGTGTATTGACGTTTTTTCATCTTTTTTTCTTCATCCACTATGTTCCAGTCCGGAACGGACTTGCAAGGCCGCTTTTAAGTTCACGTTACGGTCACCTGCTTATACAATGCATTAAGATGAGAAGGGCCATACCCTTTCATTATATCACCGGTGTCATTTCAGTATTCGGTTTATGGCGGTGAAATATTTTATATCCATGGTGTTTAATTGGTCACAGCCGCACCGACCGTCTTTGTCGGACCATAACGGCTGAAAAAGGGTTTAATTCATTGACGCGTTTAAACAGGAGGTGTTAAGAGAAGGGAATTGCATTAGTTTGCGCTGCACATTCATAGTGCCAAAAAATTCATAAGGAGATGGTGAAATGTTTGGAAGAAAAAGGTTTCTTCAAGGGGTTGTCCTTTCGTTTGCAATCCTTGCCCTGATCGGATTGATGGTTGTCCCAAGCGTTCAGGCTCAGTACTGGACAGCCCTACCGCCTTACAACGTTCTATGGCCTCTGTGGTCATCGGTCCTATCACCTGTCAATAGCGTGACCGGTCTCCCCACCCCCCTGGTGAGTCAACTTACCCAAAACACCGTGCTTCCGGTGCAGCCGGTACTTGCCTGGGATCCTTCCCAAAGCCTGCCCTGGGCCCTGTACAATACTCCCCCGATTTTGGGCGGTGGTTTAACCTATTTTTCTCCATTCTATGGTCTGAATCCATGGCCGCCGTCATATTTGCTCGATTCAGGCACCGGATTGCCTGCGCCCCTCGGCCTTCCCGTGGGTTATGGCGCACTGCCGCCCACGGATGTTACCGCAGGGATCGATGTCATCACCTTGGGTAATATCCAATTCCTTTTGGAATACCCCACGAACCTGTTCGGCATACCCCAGTCCAGTCTGTTGACCATCGCGGATATCTGGGGACTTCCGCTCATATGATACTCCATAAAGGGCATTGGCCTTTTGTGCAGTTCCAGGTGGTGTAATACGAGGCCGTTCGATGGCCGAATCTCGCTATCGAGCGGCCTTTACATTATCTGTACCCCCTGACTGCAAAAATCCGCGTACATCCCTGATCCCCTCCCTCGAAGACTCCGTATGATGGCATCACGGTCGGCGCTGTCCACAAGGCGAACGATGTCCGAGTCTTAACCGACATATTGTAATTGAGCGACTAAATTTGTACCATAGTGGCCTATGATGTATCGACCCCTGCGGGTCTGGGGTGATACCGGGTGTTGGTAAAGGCAACGTTTACAACCAATCGGAGGGGTAAGGATTCATGACGGTACAGAAGGCGACGAATATCACATGGCATCATGGCGCAATCGCGAAACAGGACCGGGAGCGACTCCTGGGTCAGAAGGGCGTTGTCATATGGTTCACGGGATTGTCAGGCTCGGGCAAATCCACCTTGGCCCATGCCCTGGAGGAAAGGCTATTTGAATCCGGCCACCTCTCCTTCGTATTGGATGGTGACAATGTTCGTCATGGTCTGAATAGGAACCTCGGGTTTTCCCCCGAGGACCGGGAGGAAAACATTCGAAGGATCGGTGAGGTGGCCAAACTCTTTGCGGATGCAGGGGTGATTACCATGACCGCATTCATTTCACCCTACAGGGCTGACCGGGACAAGGCACGCGCACTGTTACCCCCTGGTGAATTTATCGAGGTCTTTGTCAAGATACCGATTGAGGTCGCAGAGGAGAGGGACCCCAAGGGGTTGTATAAAAAGGCCAGGGCAGGGGAGATCAAGGAGTTCACCGGCATTTCCGCACCGTACGAGGAGCCGCTGCATGCGGAATTGGTGATCGATACCAGCCGGTTGGATCTTGGTCGAAGCACGGAAGAGATCATGTCCTATCTCAAGGCACAGGGTATTGTCGGCGCCGGCCGAGGGAACCCTCGTCAATGCAATAAATGATGCATCATTACATTTTCATCCAAAAGCTGCGTATCCGAGGCGCGGGGAATGATTCGGCCCCTTGGCCCAGATTCGGCAATCCGACAGACTGTTTTTTACCGCATCTATTCCCAACTGATAGGGATTTGGATCACACAAAGGACAATGATCTCCATGGAAATGACTGAAAATGACATCACTGGCGCCTTGTAATGCCTCGATAATCCTCTCTCAGACTACCGCTCCCCTTGCGACCTGAAACGGATGGGACAAACACCCGTAACGAGACCAGCCTAAGGCGATGCCGGGGTCGATGAGGATTGTCCGATCCTTCAATTTCACCGAACTGGAAAGGCCGCGAACTCCTAAGGACTCGGCGCCAAGGATTGTTATGATCATATCTTCTCCTTCCACCTTTGATGGCCTCGTAAAAAGTTGTCAAATTCGTCACTCCGGCGAAGGCCGGAGTCCAGAAGTATTTGAAAAAGCTGGATTCCGTGTCAAGCACGCAATGACAGAGTAGGGTAACATCGACCTTTTACGATTCCATCACCCTTGTTTGGTATCATACAGGCTGAGAGAATGATGTGTTGTGCCCGGGTATCGAACCTTCACGGTGTTGATCAGAGGCATTGACACCATGCAAACGATCGATTCAGATTCTATGAACATGAGAAGTGCTTGTCAAACGAGGGAATCGTTCTCATCCCGGCCTTTTTAAGGCCCTGCCCGAATACTATCCCAGTTGCTCCATGCCTGTTCCATGCGGATTGTATGGAGGGGCGTTGAAAAAGGAATAGCGTGCCGATTATTAATCATATGATTTAAACAAACGTTTGAAAAAAACAAACGATCGTATTATAATTCCGGGTGTCAATGGAAAGGGCACAGCGTTCACTATCATGTACAGGATTTGAGGAGAAATAGACAATGTACAAAGAACCCGGAGGAACCAAATTGGCGCTTATCATGGCCGCAGGGGAGCTCTTTGCCGAATCGGGGATTGAGGGCCAGGGTGTCCGCACCATTGCGGAGAAGGCCGGTGTGAATATCGCCGCCATCAATTACCACTTCGGCAGCAAGGAGAACCTTTACGTGGAGACCTTCCGCTATGTGATCTCCCATGAGAAGGATGTTCATGCAGCGGATTTCTTCAAGGAGGCAGGGGAGGATATCAGCCCCTATAAGGCCTCGGTGCTTCTCTATCGCTATGTGACGGAAAAATTCAATGCCCATTTTTCCAAGAAACAACCCCGATGGTTCAATATGCTGGTGATGCGGGCACTGCTTGATCCCTCACCATCCCTGCAATCCCTGGTTGAAGAGGTCTTTCGCCCGGAAATGGAGGCCTTTGTTTCCTTCATACAGAAGGCCGATCCCACAATAGGCCCGGAAGACGCCGTTTTGCTGTATTTTTTTCTCACCGGGCAAATATTCTTCTATTCCTTGTCCCGTGTCCCGATCCTGATGACCCTGAACAGGGAGGATTACGACAAGGCATTCATCGACAGGGCGGTGGATCAGATCGCCCGGGCCATGATTTCACGCACAGGCCTGCCCCAGCCAAAGGAGTAATCCATGAAACGACACCATCCATCATGCCGCCTTACAGGTTCACTGAGCATGGAGATATGTCATAGGGGAATGTGCCGCAGTTGTAAAGACGAGGGGTTTTATTTTCGAAGCAAACCCTCATGGCCCTTCGGGCCGCCACGAAGCATGAAAATCTATTTTCGAGACAACGACGTCTCGAGATCACGGAAGGTCATCATTGCCGGTGTGTCCCTTTGTTGCGCCCTGCTGCTGATCCTCATGCAGGCCGGTTGCGCCAATATTGCCGGAGAAGTCAGGGAAAGGAATGCGGATGTCTATCAAAAAAAATTGATGGAGCTGACCCGACAGGAATTACCGGAAGACCACGGTTTGTCCCTCGATGATTGCATCCGGATCGCCCTCCGAAATAACCTTCAGGGCCGGACCGCCGAGATCCGGGCAAGGGTCAGAAAGCTGGAGCGAAGGATCGCCTTCGCCCATTTTCTCCCTACCCTCCAATTAAAGGGGGATTACACCGCATGGGACCACCAGCCCAAGATCAGGGTGAGTGAAGGTGTCTATCATGCCATGCACGATACGCAGATCAGCACATTCGCCATGGAGGCACAGATGCCCGTATTCGCACCGGCCACATGGTATCTGTACGCCATGCACAAACGGGGTGAAGAAATAGGGGGGCTTTTACTGGAATACACCCGTCAGATGATCACCCTGCAGGTGACCGCGCTCTACTACCAATGCCTGGCACTCCAGGAGACCGAAGATGCCCTGAAAAGCCGGGTGGCTGCTGCCGAGGCCCTGCAGGAGCAGATGAATGCCTATAACCACGAGGGCATGGTGAGTGAATGGCAGGTTAAGCAGGTGGAGGCCCTGGTGCTGGCGAGGCGAATGGCACTGAACCATACCGGCCGCTCTATTCGTCAGGCCAAGGCCGATCTCCTGGGTGCCATGGGTCTCTCCCCCCTGGCCGATATCCGGCTTCTCGCAAAAACACCACTCAAGGCACCGGACAACTCCCTTGGAGAGCTGGTGCTCCAGGCCCTTCTTCATAACCCGCAGATGCACATCGCGGATCGCGCTGTGGAGATCCAAAAGGACCAGGCACGGATCGCGATCACCAATTTTCTGCCCAGACTGGTGGGATTCGCCGGCTTCACCCATACCTCCGACTCCTTTGTCTTTGACCCTGATTACTGGATGAGCGGGCTCGCCGGTGTGCTCACCGTCTTCAACGGATTTGCCAATATACACGAATACAAGGCCGCCCGTGAAAGGGAACGGGAGGCCATGGTGCAAAGGGAGGAGGCATGTCTTGCCGTGATGCTTCAGGTGATAAAGGCCGATCTGAATTGTGAAAATGCACAGGAGGCACTGGCATTGGCAGAGAAATCCCTGACCGTGGCCGAAGGCCGCCTGTCGGAGATCGAGGCGCAGTGCCAGGAGGGGATGGTGGATGCCTCCGAACGGCTCTCCGCGATCGCGGAGTTCGAGGCCGCTGCTACCGATGTCACCAATATGCGTTTTCAGGAGCAGGTGTGCATCGCCACCCTGTGGAATGTTCTTGGAAAGAATCATGAGGATAACAGTGCTGATGACAATCAACCTCCCGTGGAGAAGGCCCCTATAGCAAGGCTGACCGAGACAAACGTACAAGGGGAGCAGGCTGTCCCTTTCGTTGATGGCCTTGCTGCTCACCAGGGGAATGCGGATAGGGCAAAGGAGATACGCAATGGAAAATAACCGGAGAATGATCCATGTATTCCTTGTGGTCATTATCGGGGTGATCGTATGGGCACTGTTTGTTCGCACCGGGAAAAGGGGCATGGCTGAACATGCCAGGGATACGGTGGCCGAGGAAGAACGCGTGCCCGTGGTGACCACGCCCGTTCGTATCCGGGAATTCGATGAACGCCTGAGGGTTCAGGGCACCCTGGAGGCGAAATATTTCGCCGTGGTATCCGCACGGGTGCCGGGCACCATCGAACAGATCTTTGTGGATGAAGGCGACCGGGTCGTCGCAGGGAAGACCCGTCTCTTTCAGATCGATGACCTGAAACTGAAACGAAATGTGGAAATGCAGGAGCAGGAGGTTGCCGTAACCCGCTATGCCCGGATCGAGGCGGAGGCGAACCTGGATCGGTTCCAGGCGGATTTTGATAAGGCCCGGATCGACTACGAGCGATTCAAACGCCTTCTTCAGAAAAAGGCCATCACCGCTGAGGCCATGGAGAGCCAGGAATCAAGATACAAACAGACCGAGGCAATGCTCCGGTACACCCTGACGTCCGTGGATCTTGCCAAAGAAAAGGAAAAAAAGGCGGAGGCCGCCCTGGCCATTGCCCGAAAGGACCTCAGGGATGCCCTGGTCTATGCCCCCATTACCGGGAGGATCAGCCGGAAGCTCCGGGAGATCGGAGAGACGGCCCAGCCGGGCCAGCCCGTGCTCCGGATCGAGGACCCGGCGGTGATCGAGGTCTCCGCATATCTGCCTGCCGAGTATTACGACCGGATCATCCCGGATCAAACCCCTATGTACTTAAAGGTCTATGACAGTGAATCGAGGGCCCGGGTGGTCACCCATAAAAGCCCGACCATCCATCCACAGCTTCGCACCTTCGAGGTCAAGTGCCTCATAAAGGATCCCCCTGAGAACTTCGTGCCGGGTGCCCTGGCCGAGATCGCCATCCTGCTCGAGATGCGGGATGGGCTGGGTGTGCCCTCGGATGCCCTGCAGATCCGCAGGGGCCGGTCCGTGGTGTTCATCGTTCAGGACCAAAACGCCCGCATGATCGAGGTACGCACCGGGCTGGAGACGGATGGCTGGACCGAGATCAGGGATTCGAAACTCACCGAAAATACCCCGGTGGTCACCATGGGCCAGTTTTTGCTGAATGACGGCACTGCGGTCAGGATTCAAAGGGGGGAAGGCTGATGTCTCTATCCGATGCCTCCTTGAAACGGCCCATCGCCATGTCCTGCCTGATCATCGGACTGCTTCTCCTGGGGCTGAACGCATGGCGCAAGATCGGGCTCGAGTTGATGCCCAGGATGGATATGCCCTTCATCACCGTGGTCACGGTGTATCCCGGGGCCAGCCCTGAAGAGATCGAGACGGATGTGGCCAAACGCATCGAGGATGCCGTGGTCACCATCGACGGCCTCAAACATGTGAGCTCCGCCTGCATGGAGAATGTATGTCAGACCCTGCTGGAATTTCAACTGGATGTGGACGTCGATATCGCAGCCACGGATGTGCGGGAGAAGCTTGATATCATCAGGGCGGACTTCCCCCAGGATGTGGAGGACCCCACAATCCTCAAGTTCGACGTGAACGCCAAGCCCATCATCACCCTGGCCCTGACCGGCGATGTCCCGGTCGATGTACTGTACGACTATGCGGACAACACCCTGCGGGACCGGATCACGGTGCTCTCCGGCGTAGCGGACGTCCAGTTGATCGGCGGTGCAAAACGCGAGGTCCATGTCGCCCTTGACCGGGACAAACTGGCCGCCAGGGGGCTTTCCAGCATGAATGTGGTCAGGGCCATCCAGGAGGGGGTCCGGCTCATACCTTCCGGCCGGGTGCGGCAATCCGGGAGCGAATATGCCGTGAAATTCGACGCGGATTTCGACCGGATCGCGGATATCGGCGGGCTGGAGGTGGCGAATGAGGATGGCCGCAGAAGCTATATCCAGGATTTCGCACGGGTGAGCATGTCCACGGAGGAGCTGCGGCAGAAGGCGGCAATCGACGGCCGCCCCTGCATCGCCATCAGGGTGGTCAAAAAGGCGGATGCCAATGCCGTGAAGGTGGTGGACAGGGTAAAGACTGCCATGACGAAATTACAGGACACACTCCCCGGGGGTATGGAACTGATCTGGGTCACGGATGACGGCACCTTCACCCAGGCCACCGTGAGAAGCGCCTGGAGGGACATCCTCCTGGGGATCCTGCTCACTGCCATGATCCTCTTTCTCTTTCTCTACAACATCCGCTCCACCATCGTGGTGGCCATCAGCATGCCGCTGACCATCCTGATCGGCCTCTTCTTCATGCAGGCACTCGGTTTCACCCTGAACATGCTGACCCTACTCTCAATAGGCATGTCCGTGGGCATCCTGGTGACCAATTCCATCGTGGTGCTGGAGGCCATCGTCAAACGGCTCGACCGGACAGGGGACCCCAGGGAATCCGCCCGCCTGGGCGCGAGCGAGGTCGGCCTGGCAGTGGTGGCAAGCGCAGGCACCAACATGGTGGTCCTCTTCCCCATCGCCATGATGGGAGGCGTGGTGGGACTCTTTATCAAACCCTTTGCCCTCACCATGCTGATCATGACCCTGGTCTCCCTGTTCATCTCCTTTACCCTGACCCCCATCCTCTGTTCCCTGATACTCAAGCCGAAGGAGGAGGAATCCCTCTCTCTGCTGGCCAGGATGGAGGATGGCTGGAATGCCATGTTCGACTGGTTTTTGACCCGATACAAGACCCTGCTCATCTATTTCGAGAAACACCGGTGGGCTGCCATACTGCTCATCCTGGCCATCGGCGTGGCCCTGGTGCATTCCATGAGCCTGGCGAAAAAGATCGGCTCCAGCATGGTCAGTGAATCGGACCGGGGCGAGATCGCCGTGAAGCTGGAATTCCCCACCCGGTACGACCTTTCCCGGACCGAGACCCGCATGACGGAGGCGGTGGCCCTCATCAGGGATGTGCCTGAGCTCCGGCACATGCTCACCACCATCGGAAAGGTGGAGGGGGTGCTCGGGCAATCCTCGGAGGGGGTGTATCTGGCCCAGATCCTTTTGAAGTTCTCCGAAAGGGACCAGAGGGGACTGACCATCCATGATCTGCAGCATGAGATCCGGAAACGCCTGGCCGCATTTCCCGATGCCATCGTCACCGTGTCCATGCCGAGTGTGATGGGGGGCCAGATGTCGGAGGTGGAGATGGAGATCGCGGGTGAGGACCTGGCCACCCTGGACAGGCTGGCACTGAAAACAGAGGCACTTGCCGGTGAGATCCCCGGTCTTCAGGACCAGGACACCACCGTACGCGCGGGCAAGCCGGAGATGCGCATCTATCCGGACCGGGCTGTGCTCTCGGACCTGGGATACCCCGCCACAGGGCTGGGCATGACCCTTAGGGCCAACCTGGAGGGGATCGAGGCAGCCACCTTCAAACAGGGTGACCGCACCTATGACATCGTGGTCAAATTCAAGGAAGAAGAGGGGAAGGACCAGATCAAAAACTTCCTTTTCCCTGGGACGCCCGGTCACTCCCTGCATCTGACAAATCTGGGCAGGATCGAGGAGGGCCTCTCCCCGGTGCAGATCACCCGAAAGGACAAGCGCCGGGTGGCGAAGTTCTTCTCCAACCTGGCGGGAAACAAGCCCCTGGGCAAGGCAGTGACCGCGATCAGCGCAGCCATCGACGAAAAGGCAGGCCTCCCCCCGGGTTACAATTACAGCTTTGCCGGGAAATACGAGGTCATGAAAGAGGGGCAGGGAAACCTGGGGGAGGCGGGCCTCATTGCAGTGATACTGGTCATCCTCACCCTCGCCGCGCTTCTCGAGTCCTTCAAACAGCCTGGCCTCATCCTGGTGACCATCCCCCTGGCCCTGATCGGTATGCTCTGGGCGCTCTACCTCACCGGAAAAAGCCTGGAGATCTTCGTGATCATGAGCGCTGTAATGCTGATCGGGATCGTGGTGAACAACGCCATCCTGATAGTGGACCAGTTCAACATCCATGTCAGGGAGGGGGCGACCAGGCACAGGGCCATGATCAACGCCACGTGCGAGCGGTTCCGCCCCATTATCATGATCACCCTGGCAGCGGTTCTGGGCATGCTGCCGCTCGCCATGGGCAAGGGCATCGGCGCGGAGATGCGGAATGCCACGGGCATCGCATCCGCGGGCGGCATCCTGGTGTCCGGCGTGCTGACCCTCATCGTGATCCCCATACTATATGACCTCTTCACGCGCAGGCAGGGGAATCACTCTTGATCCGGAAATGCTATGAATTCAGAGGCCTTGCCATCATTTTGGAAATGATAGACATGTAATGATAGACATTGAATTAGTTTCATTTTAAGTTTACTATATTATTATGATTAAATTGAATATTCGTCAAGCAAAGACCCATCTGTCCAAGTATCTTGAAAGATTGGCAAAAGGGGAGATTATTGTTTTATGTAAAAGGAACATTCCCATTGCAGAGATACGTCCTATACCCGTCAATAAAAAGTTAAAACGACCCATTGGCCTGGCAAAAGGCCGGTTTCAGATCCCCCCTGAATTCTATGAACCTCTGCCCCCGGAGATTGTGGCCTCATTTTATAACAGCTCCGAATCTGTATGAAATTGCTCCTTGATACATGCCCATTCCTCTGGATTATTACAGAAGCCCCTGAGCTTTCCGGCCCCGCCCGCGATCTCTTTGTTGATCCGGAAAACGAGACATACCTTAGCGCTGTTTCTACATGGGAAATTGCCATCAAGCATCCATTGGGAAGGCTCCCCCTTCCGGAACCACCTGAGAGATTTATCCCTTCCCAAAGAAAACTACATTATATTGCTGCACTTCCCCTTGAAGAAGACGCAGCATTATATTTAGGCCGTCTTCCACAGCTTCATAATGACCCTTTTGACCGCATGTTGATCTGCCAAGCGATCATGTATGGGATGGTTATACTCACACCTGATGAACATGTGACCCGATATCCCGTTCGAACAATCTGGTAGCAGGGGTAGATTTCTTCACCTGCCTGGGACCGGATACGGTGCGTTTTGATCTCAGGACGATTCTATTCCCTCAATCACCATCTCGAATCTTTTCTGTACGCAGGTACGCCGTCGACTGTTCTCAATCCGGGCGATGATCTGCCGGGCCTTCCTTGTGCTGAATCCGCTTCCCAATTCCAGTTCCGGCAAGGTATGAAACAATTTGGATTTCGCAGGAGTGAAATAAAAAAAGTCAATGAGCGCCTTCTCGGGTGTCGCTATGGTTATCCTGCCCTTGTCAAAACTCTATCCGACTATAAAATGAACCTTGCCCAAGGTAATTTTTAGGAATTTCTGATTTCGATTTAAGCAATTAATCAATAAAGGCTAAATTATATTATGAAAATACTCATAGAAAATATAAGCACGGGAAGAGCTATCTCATCGGAATACGTTAAAGTGGAACTTGCTGAGATTGACCTATTACGGATCGGGTATCTATTTTGATTTTTAGGCTGACATGATGCGGCAATATTTTGCTTATGCGCCTATTCCACAGACAATAATTTTAAGGCATCTACCATTTGGTAGTGCTTCTTGTTATTGGTAAGGAGGGTTAGATCATGGTAAAGGCAGGTTGAAGCAATCAAAAGATCGAAATCGCCAATCATCTTTTTTGCTTTTCTTAATCTTCCTCGCTCCTTACCAAAGAGTCTACAAATTTCATCTTCTATTCCGAAAATTGAAATATCGGTCAAGAAATCATTTAAGGCCGCTTCATCGGCATCCGGCTTTGTTGAATAATAGACACCTTCGTAAAGCTCAGCTAAAGAGATCACACTAATAGCCAATCCCTCTTCTTTTAAGGATTCGAGTTTTTCCGTAATACCTTTATGTCCATTCAGATAATGAATAATCCAATCGGTATCGATAAGATAGGATATTTTCATAGTTTGGGTTTCTCTCTAGTAGAGAAAAGACGATCCGTATAAATGTTGCTGATTAATGTTTCAGCATCAATTGTCCCTTTCCAAGCCCCGGCAGCCCTTTTGAAAGCACCCTCTTTAGACCTGCAAGGGATATCTATGATCGTGACAATAATTTCCTTGCCTTCGGCAATGTCAATTTTCTCAAAAGGTTTAATAACACCTTTTGAAAATTTTGCCTTTATGGTTTTCCCCACTTCTATCCCTCCTCCTATGGTGATGGTTGTATTATCGTCTAATATCTTTATAGTAATAGTAATATTGAATTAATGTCAAGATTTTATTTTTTCGAGTTAAGCGGGTGGTGAGATATGGAATGGGCGACCAGGCACAGGGCCATGATCAACGCCACATGCGAGCGGCTCCGGCCCATCATCATGATCACCCTTGCCGCGGTGCTCGGCATGTTGCCGCTTGCCATGGGCAAGGGCATAGGCGCAGAGATGCGGAATGCCACGGGCATCGGATCCGCAGGGGGCATCCTGGTATCCGGCGTGCTCACCCTCGTGGTGATTCCGATACTCTATGACCTGTTCACGAGAAGACAGGGGATGATTGGGAACGATAAAAAACCATGAAAGCCCTTAAGGCAGATTACTTACTCCTTATAGGATCATTAGTAATCGCTGGCATGCCACTGACTACCAAAGGGACCAGTCTGAATGCCAACATCTGGCATGCAAAGACCGCCGAGTGATGACTCGACATAGTGAGAGGAAATCAGGTCACAGATTGTATCGATATATCACCCGCCATTGCTGATATACTCCAGAATTGTACAGATGAGTTTTCCAAGTTTGGCTGTCCCTTCGTCGTACCACGGAAATATTTGCGTGCGCGGTAATCCAATAACTGCATGCGGATATTTTGTGCGTAGCGCTTAGATATTTGCCATGACTCAGATCTGCCGTGTAATTATTCGCTCGCGTGCAATTCTGAATAGCTCGCGTGCAATTAATTGCTCTCTTTTCCATATCTGACACTTTTGGTAAAGCCACCCAATCGGCGGATCTTGCCTTCTTTTTCAAGGCGTTTCAGCAATCTATATGCTTGCATTGAGTTGATTCGACACAATTTGGCGGCTTCACTCCGGCTTATTGATCCATGCTTTTCTATATATTGCAGAACCATCTGCGCCTGCTGCAGGGGCTCGAAGCGGCGCTGGTGCACGTAGGCGGCGGGCTCACCCAACCGTCGATAGGTGACAGCAGAAAGGTGCCAGTCACGTCCTTTTTTTTCGCCCCGGGCCTCGACCAGCCCTGCTTCCACGAGACGGTTGAGTACCGCGCGGGCCTCGGACTCCGGTTTTTGAATCAGCCGGGCTGATTCATCCGTAGTTACAACACGCTCACGCCACAAGGTATTGAAAATGAGCAGATCATCGAGGCTCAGCAATCGCCCACTCCGGTCCTCTTCCACAATCAGACGAACGAAATTCAGATTTGCCTCACCGCCAGGCAATACCAGTACAACACCCGTTGTGTCACTGCGGTCGTAAGAAGGCGCGGGCCGGCCATTGCGCAATTGCTCGTAGAAAATCGTGTCGATCCCCCGGGCGGTCCGCTCAACGATGCCAGCCCGCTTGAAGGCATCGGCCAGCAAGGGATTCCGAGGGCGCGGGGCGGTGACCAACAGATTGTCGAGCCGTACACCTTCGGGAAAGCCGCCGGGATTGGATATTTCGATGCGGTCGTCATGCCACTGCATGTGCACCGCACCAAGCCGGGTGTAATCACGGTGAATCAGGGCATTCGCCACACCTTCGCGAAAGGCTGCAGGCGGGTAATCAGGCACGCCCACACGCAGCAGGCCCATCATCAATTCCTGTTCGCGGTTAAGTGCGCGGAAACGAGCCTCGATTTCTTCCATTACGCGCAAGAGCGGCCAGCGGAAGAAATCGTTGACCTCCACTGCCTGTCCCCGCAAGACCTGAAAGGCTACCTCGTGAGCCGGAAGGAGGCGGCGCAGCGACGCTTCCTTGCCGAACATAATGAGCCCAAGTACGCGGACGGCACGAACGTGTCCATTGGTCTCGACGGCACCCATGGCCTTCGCAAGTTCCAGATCAGGCAGGTCAAGCAGGGTCTCGTCGCTGCGGCCTCGTCTCTCACGGATGCTGCGACGAAGCCGTTCAAACTCCAGCGGATCAAGGTCTTCCCATTGTGCATCCGGGACGACCAGTGCAGAGTAATCGAGCATGCCACGGTCGGCCTGGTGGGCCTGCATCTCGTGGAAGTGCATGGGGATGCATGCTGGACGGCCATCGCCTCCGATAGTACGGCGCAGGTAAAGCCCGTCTGCTGTACCGACGGGGGTGCGGCACATCGGTACCTCGATGACCAGGATTTCCCGTCCTTCAATTTGGACGGGGTGCACGCGCACAGCCAGGGATGGCCTGGTGCGATTCGAGATCAGGGCAGTAAGGCGGGCAGGATCGGTTCGGCCTGCCTCATGGCGCGGACGTGCGCCGGTAATGCGGCCGTCGTCTTCCACGCCGAGCAGCAACCATGCGGATTCGGAACCGGATCGATTTGCCAGACATACAACAGCCTCAAGCAAGTCGCGGTCGGACAACGGCGCTTTCTCCTCACCCTTGAACTCGACATTGAGGGTTTCGCCCCCTGCAATCAGGCTGAGTACGGATTCAGGGGTCATGGCTCCTCCTGCCAAAAACCCAGATGGGCAAGATTATGAGTGATAGCCTCGTCCAGCCGGCATGACTCTGTCTGCTGTTCCCTCAGTTGCGCCACAAGCCGATTCATTTTCTCCTCGAGTGGCTCGCCATCGTCCTCAACCTCAGCCGCGCCGACATACCGGCCCGGCGTGAGGATGTGGCCGTGATGGCGAATGTCAGGTTTGACGCAGCCTTTTTTCCGTCAGGTGAAGGTCGGGAATATCACGTAGAGCTTACCTGCAAATTTTTCATGGGGGTACACGGTCCATTCACGGAGATCACTCACTAATCAAGGGATATCAGACTGGGCATTCAAGTCATTCAACTTTTAATTCCGGCACAAACCCGCACGAATCATTATTTATAGCAAGCGATCCACCCGATGATATATCATCATACGATAAATGGCGGTAATGTCAAGCAGTTTTGTATCTGCGAGCATTCCAAGGTTTGTAGGTTGTTGTCTGACTCTCCTGAATTGTCCTTGTCAAAACTCCATCCGACTACAAAATGAACCTTGCTCAAGGTTCTTTTTGGAATTTGTGACTGCGATGTAAGCAGTTGATGAATAAAACCGGCGGGAGGGGGTCAGGCTCATCCCGTGCGGCCGCGTGCGCCAGTCCGGCAGCGAGTATAGCGTAAAATTCGATGCGGACTACGACCGGGTCGCGGACATCGGCGGGATGGAGGTGGCCAATGATGAGGGGCAGCGAAGCTATATCAGGGACATGGCCAGGGTGCGGATGTCCGCTCCACCATCGTGGTCGCCATCAGCATGCCGGTTACCATCCTGGCCGGCCTCTTCTTCATGCATACCCTCGGCCTCACCCTGAACATACTCACCCTGCTCTCGGTGGGCATGTCCGTGGGGATACTGGTGACCAACTCCATCGTCGTCCTAGATGCCATCGTATCGAAGCTCGGCGAGACGGGTGACCCGAAGGAATCCGCGCGCCTGGGCGCAGGCGAGGTGGCCCTGGCGGTGGTGGCGAGCGCGGGCACCAACATGGTGGTCCTGTATCCCATCGCCCTCATCTATTTCGAGAAGCATCGCTGGGCAGACATCCTCCTCATCCTTGCCATCGCCGCGGCCCTGGTGCACTCCCTGATCCTTGCAGGCAGGATTGACTCCTCCATGGTCTCCGAATCCGACAAGGGGGAGATCCTGGTGAAACTGGAATTTCCCACCGGGTATGACCTTGCCCAGACCGATATGCGGGTGAAGGAGGCTGAGGACCTGATCAGGGCGTGCCCGAGCTGCGGCATACCCTC
>JBLIRP010000067.1:0-21584 GCA_049472355.1 bacterium
CATAGTAGCTGATATGGATGCTTCCCGCAGTATCGATCCCTATGGATGTATACATGCCCACGTCGCCGCTGCCATCTACCGCCTGGGTGTGCCATGATCCGCTGGAATTCGTGGCATACTTGATGACATGGAGGGTCGAATCGTAATAGCTGATATGGACTCCCCCTGATGCGTCAACCGCGATGGAGGTGTACCGGTCTATGTCACCGTTGATATCCACCTTATAGGTTTGCCATTCGCCCCCTGCGTTGGTCGCATACTTCAGATCACGGCCGGCAATATCAATGTAGCTGATATGCACATATCCCGCCGAGTCAGCGGCTATGGAGGTATAGGTGCCCACCGCACCCGTGCTGTCCACCGTTCGGGCTTCCCATGAACCGGTGGCATTGGTCGCATATTTGAGATCGGCATTGCTCGCATCAAAATAGCTGATGTGTGCCTTCCCGATCGGGTCCAGCGCTATGGAGGCATAATCCCCCACCCCGGGCGATGTATCCGGCACCTCGTAGTGCCAGCGGGTGCCGTCATGGTACGCATAGAGAAGATGAGGAGTTCCATAGGCAATGTGGGGATGCCCGCCTGCGTCCACCGCTATTGACCGCTGAAATACCCGTACAAACTCCCTTGATACCTCTGCGTATTCTATGGTCCAAGCGGCTCCTGCATGATGTAACGGTAGGCAGAGAAGGAGAGAAAATACCATGATCGGGAATGAAAGACGCCTGTTCGCCATGTGCTACCCTCTCCCTTGAGGTAATCGTTGTGTGACGAGATTGCGTGAATTAAGGACTGGCGTTATCGGCTCGGATTTGCTTAACCTATAGGCATTATACTGCCTGAAAGGGAAATATGTCAAAAGGTTGTGCCTGTTCACCTTCCAAACCGGATCGGCATTCCTTGATCACTGTATCATCAATAAGACGCATCATTAACGAGATGTATCATGGCAGCCTGCTTACAGCCCATATGACGTTCATACGGGGAAAATGATCCCTTCATGCGTCTATTGCATCAGAAATCAGAAAATCCCTTCCGGAAAGAGGAGCAAAGGACACATATAGTATCAAACTCGAAAAGGAGGCGCATCATGAAATCGAATGCCCTGGTAAGATTCGTAATGGTATGGTGGATTGCACTTGCCATGATCGTTGTCAGCACTCCCATAGCGTATGGCATGAACAAGGCCGATCTGGTCGAGAAGATGGCGGGCGATGCGGGTATCGTAATAACTCCTCCAAGTGCCTATCAATCCGTAGGTGTTCTGGTGGCAAATCAAGGGACCTGGTTAAACCATCCACCGATTATCTTAGAAAATCCAACGTACAATGCCGTTGAAGCAGGCGCAACCTGGAGCAACATACCGCCATACAACGTTTTGTGGCCGCTGTGGAGCCCCGCCCTTTCCCCGGCAGATGCCGCCGTCTATATGGAGGCCCCCTTGGTTACGGATACATCCCTTGTCCCCCTGATGGTTGTCCCGGGAATAAACGGCGACGGAGTCATTGGGGTAATCATCATGGGTCCATCGATGCCGGGCATGGATGGATCCATCACTGATGATGTGAATTTCGTCACCAAAGAGGTACTGCCCTGGTGGGCATTATGATGCTGCCGGCACGTACACACTGATCATCCGCCTTCCCTTGTATTGACGAATGATTGAAATGGCTCATTGGATATAATACAAGGTGCGGGGAAGGATTTCAGGGAGATTAAACAAAGGGGTTAGGGTGTCTCCTAACCCCTTTGTATTTTTTTTACTGGATCATATTTGAACCACCGGCATCGGCATATCAGGGAGCATCTATTGCATCCCCCCGATGAGAGTACCTTCACCTCGATGCTAATGGACATTTATAAATAGTGAAAAGCACCATACTTTACATGGTGTTTTTCACGATATTCTTCTGATAAATAGAGCGAAAAATCGTAGATACCTTCTATGTCGAGGGCGGTGAAGTCACGGCAAGGGCAGGAAATATGGTTGGGAACTCATTTCAGGCAAAATAAAAGGGAATGGCTGCACCGGAGAATCGTTCAACAGGTCAACGGGTCCTTTATCTGATCAGAAAATATCCGGCAAGCAAAGGCGTTTCTCGGCCAGGGAGCCGGCCCGGATGCCTTTATATCTATCGGATTCATGTAGGGATAGAACGGACGTAGAGCAAACTATTTCTGACATAAAAAGGGGCCGAAAAACTTGTCTAAACAGAAATAAGGATTTTGATCGTTTCTCCTGATTAATGATTTACAGCGGCTTACATGGCATTCATCTCAATCCTCAAGAAATGACTGTTCATCATCTTAGAATGGGGCGACGAGTTGAATAGCAGTCAGCAAGAATGCATTAGGGAAGTATTGATCGGTATATGCCGTGTTTGCAAGTGGAACATATTCTGAAAGAAAAACGCTTGAGACGGGAGGAAATGCAGAATAATTGGATGGAAGCGCAATCGGTAGAGGTTCAAAAGTAAACGGATTGATTAGATGAAAAGGGGGCCACATAGACAAGGCGTCCTGTAATACATCATAGTATACCACGCCAAAGGGGCTATTATAAAGAAACCAGGGATAAGGCATATATGGATCCCAGGCAATGGCGGGTTGGTAAGGAAGATAGGTAAAACGATTCAAGCTGCTGACAATCGGTGTCGGAAGTTGAGTCGTTGCATTAACGGGTGACAAAATGGGTGACCACAAGGGCCATAAGACATTATAAGGCGGCAGAGATGCCCAGTTTTGGGATTGCGCTGAGGGAACCAAAACCAACAAAAAGGTGGAAATAATGAAACAGAAAAAAACTATTCTTCTCTTTGTCATGGTCTTCCCCTCCGTTTTTCATGATAAATTATAAACATGCTGTTTTAGTATTTATAATCTGCGTATTCCGACGGATTTGAACAAATCATACAATTCTCCTCTGAATGATTTCATTCTTCACTCCATAATTGCAGAGTCGATCGGCATATTTGCCACATCAGTAAACCGGATAGTAACCCGGACGATATGGAGAATATCCGGGATAGCCCGGCGGTTGATATTGGGGATATGGACCTCTGGGATAACCTGGTGGTTGATATTGCGGATATGGGCCACCACCGGGATAACCATACACAGGATACCGGGTACCGTACGGATTGCCGCTGGTGCCATATATGCCATATTGAGGGCCTCCGGGGGCGCCATAATAGCCGCCGCCGTATATTCCATAACCAGGTACAGGACCCGTGCCGTAACCATAATACATACCGCCTGGGCTTCCGGGATAAATGCCTCCAGTACCGTACAAACCCCCATACAAACCCCCATACATGCCCCCATACATGCCGCCATACATGCCCCCATACATGCCGCCGTATATGGGGTATATGGGGGTGTACGAACTTGATTTTTCGGTGACGTTTATATATGAACTTGAGAAACTTATAGACGCATTGGTGGAAAATTTTCCATCATCATTTTGAAAGTTCGCAAAATTACCCCAACGTATAGCTTCTCTCTCCCAACAGAGGTCATCAAAGTAGTCACTGTCGGCCAGGGCGATAGAATAGAGTTGGAAGTCTTCTCCGTAAATACGTATTTTGTTAACCATCGTATCATCATCGAAATTGTAAGTTATACTATTATTTTCAGATGAATGCCTGAACGTTAGATAAGCAAATGATTTTGACTCATACGTTCTTTTAGTATCATCAAAATAGTAATCATCCTCCTTTCCGATTCCAACAACAAGGCGGTCATTTCCTGAAGTATCATATTCATTTTCATTATCTCTTGTTCTGAATACTATTGAAAAATCATTTCCATCATCATCTTCCATATAAACAACAACATCATAAGTTTTTTCGGCTTTGATTTCCCATCTGATGAACTGGGCGTCATCAGCCGATTCATCGATGTCATCAAATTCAATCCAGGGCTTTTCAGCCAGACTCGGATTAACCAAAAGGAAAAGACTGACAAAAAGAAACAGGACGATTCCCAGCACATTCAAAATGCTTATCTTCCCCATGATTATTCCCTCCTAACACATGACGTTCGTTCTTTCATATTCGACAAAAAAATTATATGTGAAGTTGAGAAACGGCAAAGCATCTTTTAAAATCAATTCGTACTGAAGGAAATAACATGTTTACGCAGGAATTTATTAATTTTCTGCAGCAACAAATTGAATTATAATATTGATGATGGATCTTCTCTGCCTGTTCATTTTCCGGCTGTTTCGAGGATGACGTATTTTGCCTCTTCTGCTTATAAGGAGCAAAAATCAAGGCTGCCAATTCCAATAAATTTAGTCTAAAAATTGCTGTAATTCATGTTACCTCCTCCATTTCATCCCTTCTTCCCTCCGCATTAAATCAGGGGATAACTGATTTATGCAAATATACAATAAAAACAAGGGGAAAGAATCCATATTAAAATTATATTAGTTTAAATAACATTTGGCAATGGCAAAAAATGCGATGCCTTATGTAGTGTTTTTTACCATATCCATATGATTACAAAGCGTTATATCCCGCTCTCACAATCAATACCCCCCATGCTTACCCGGGCTGCCAAATGATCATCATTGTCAAGCACGGAAGCGGTTCCTTTTGAAAACATCCGATCAGCCCATCTCCTTATGCACCCAATGAATGGCCTGCCGAAGGAGGCCCTCGCCATCCTTCAGCTTCAGTTTATTCTTGATGCGTGCGCGATACGCATCGACTGTTCGTATGCTCAGAATCGAGCGCAAACACGATAGCCTGGAAGCAAATTGAGACCAACCAAAATAATCCAGTACCTTGCGCCTTTTACGCCAAGGGATAAAAACTGCAAGGGGGTTTTTTTATCCTAATAAAGATAAGCTATAATGCTAATACATGCTCATACTAAATGTACCAGTGTCTGCGACCTGGCCCGAATCGTTCTTAATCTTATATTCCCCATCGATTTTAAAATTAAATTTTCCTGGTGGACGGTACGCATATACACACCCTTGGTTCCCGAGGGAATTATTGGCTGTGCCTGTAAACTCTGCAGTATATCCCGACTCGAATGCTGCCTTGAAAGAGATGGGGGATTTATCGTGTGTCGGAGTATACAGAAATTCCGTAAGAGATCCTTCCCCCAGAGGCAAGGATGATCCTTCCATGGTGAGGATCGTATTATTGCGATCGACCTTCAGACTGCCTTCTTCCCCGGATTCCTGGCTTTGCCAGGTTCCGTTGATGCTTTTCGGGGCGTCATACGGCCTGGATTCCGGCCTTGTATTAGGGACCGGAATGATTACCGTATTTCCGTACTGGGGAGTGACATTGATGATCGGAGAATACAACTGTGTATAGGGGAGGGTAATGGGAGGTGCGCCCTGCCATAAATAAGTCCCCATAGAGGATGCAGGGCTAAAAGACAGGCTCGGAATGGAGTAAAAGGGGGTTGACCCTATGCCGCTCGCATAGTTGGTGAAACCCGTTAATCCAGCGTAGAGTCCTCCATATGTATTACCATAGGACGATCCCGGGAAAGAGAATAACCCTGGGGAGAAGGAACTCCCATATGCTGGGAAGGGATTGTTGCTGAAGGCCCCTCTACGAATGGGCGTCATATTTAAGGAGGGAAACGAAGTATTGAAGAAAGGCCCGGAAAACCATGCACTATTGCCTGCGGGTGACCATTGGGCTGCTGATCCTGAGGCATACATCAGACTTATAAGGATGACCATTACCATGCCGACAGCTATGCATTTAAGTAAGTTGTTTTGATCTTTGCTACGCATTTTGTTCCTTGCTTGCTTGCTTGATCACCATAATCTTTCAGGTGATCCGATTTTCTTTATTGCATGGATGGCAGGATGATGCTGTTGGACGCCGTATCCTTTCCTGTCTTCGTTGCTATATCCGAGATCATCAAACCGGTGAGGCGTTTTTTAAGCAAGGCGTATAGACCTAAAACAGGCCCTCCCGGTTCACCACCTTTCAATCCTTACAACCATGGCTGAGTGGTAAAGGATCTTTCCTGATCAGCCATAAGGCTCGTCGGTTTGTTGTTCATGCAGGATCATTACTGTCCAACTGTTTTAAAAAATGCGATTTTTTATCTTATAACTCTTTGATGTTATTGAACCGCTCTTTTAAATCCAATTTGAAATCGATTAAGCGTAAAAACCATCAAAGCCCTTGATAATTGAGCTTTTCAAGCCTCATGATATATAACATTTGGACAGTAATGATGCAGGATATGATTTTTTATTGCAAAACTCCTATTATTAGATTCTAATGCGGAGATTTAAATTATCAATAGTAGAAATTACGATACCTTGTGTAATGATTTTCCCCCTCTTTTCTTATTTGATAAGAAGTAGAATGATCGTAGAAGCCCTATATTTTGCATATGCAAAAATTTTGAATAAAAGACAAACCCTCATGCCGCTTTGCGGCGCCACGAAGCATGAAAATAGCGTGCTATTTTCAGAGCAAACGCTCATGCCCTTTCAGGGCGCCACGAAGAATGAAAATGCTATATTTTCAGATGAATACAGGATATTTTTAAGACAAAGAGATAATCTATCCTGAAGCGGCATGAATAATAGTCACCTCCAATAATGAGATATCATTAAGCCAAGGTGCACTAACGTGAGGAAGGAAATGAGATACATACCATCGCCGGAATCAACGTCTCGTAATCCCAGTTTGATACAAATAAGACGTGATGATTTGTTGACAGTTATGGCAATTCATTCCTTTTTTCTCCTTGTTTTAAAATCCCTTTCCCATTTGCCGAGAATAGGCTTATACGTTACAGTGTGATACCCTTATGATTCTATGGGGCTCCTCCGCTTTTCGATTAATATCCAGGACGGGATATGATATAATTTATATAGTATCGGCTGATCGATACGAGAACTCAATCATTATGGTTTTGTTATTTTGGGCACCAAATTCACAGGAGGAGAAGATGTGAAAACGCTTGAGGAGAAGGTTAGAGAATTATCGCCTGAACTCCAGCAAGAGGTCGAAGACTTTGTGGAGTTCCTCATTAAGAAGCGGCTAAAACGGGCGAGAACCAAACCTAAATTTAATTGGGCGGGGTCTCTTAGGGATTTGCGCGATCAATACACCTCAGTTGAACTTCAGCATAAGATTTCTGCATGGAGGATCGGGTTGCAATGAGGCTTCTCATAGATACCAACATCTTTCTGGAGGTTATTTTAGACCAAGAAAAAACAGGCGATGCAAAGTCCCCCACCCCGCACTATGTCGCTTCAGTTAATAAGGGCAATTTCAGGAATGGGTGCAGGAGTCGTTCCTGGAGTTGCCCGCTCATACTATCATACTATCATTGACATTTTCATGAATAAAGATTACTATTTCATGAAAAGAACATTGCAGAGAGGAGATGATAGTTATGGCTAATCTTCAGATAAAGGGTATCCAAGATGATCTGTATGAGCGAATAAAGGAAATGGCGGCATCGGAGAATCGCTCAGTAGGTCAACAAGTCCTTTATCTTATCAAAGAATATCTGGCGAGCAAAGGTGCTTCTCGATCAAGGAAGTCGCCGGCCCAGATTCTTTTAGAGCTATCGGGTTCATGGGAGGATACTGGAGACGCGGAGGAAATTATTTCTGATATAAAACGGGGCCGAAGAAACTCGGCTAAATTGAGAGAGGGATTCTAATTGTTTCTTTTGGACACAAACATAATCATTTATATTCTAAAAGGGCATGAAATTGTTAGAAAAAATTTGCTCAAGCATCTTCACGATCCTATAGGCATAAGCGTTGTAACGCTTATGGATCTCTATTATGGGGCCTACAAATCACAAAAGTTGGAAAGCAACCTAGCCAAGGTCAGGGCACTTGAAAATCTTATCGAGATTGTATCATTGGGAAAGGAGTCGGTTGAAATCTTTGGTATCCAAAAGGCCAGACTGGAAAAATCGGGCACCCCTTTGGATGATTTTGATCTCATCCAGGCTGCCTGTGCGATGACGCATAATCTTATCTTGGTTACCAATAATACAAAGCACTTTGAACGAATAGAAGGATTAAAATTGGCAAATTGGGCGAATGATTAACATTATGAGTATTTCCCGGCAATTTCAGAGACGACATATTTTTGTTCCTTTTAAATATCGTGAAATAGTCCTTTAGTTGTTCTGCTGACCATGAACCATCCTTATACGCTTGGTAACGAACTGAAAAAAGAACATGATTGCCATAACCAAAGGAAAAACATAGCTAATCCTTGTAATAATAGTAGAGTCAATTATTCGAATGGCATCATTATATCATGGTTTACATGTTGAATTCGCCTGTGTCTGCTACCTGGCCTGAACTGTCTCTAACCACATAGTTGCCTTCCACAACAAAATAATCTAACGGAAGCGGAGCATATTTATGACTGCTAACTGCCATACTATTTTTGGCTGTACCTGTAAATACTGCAGTGTACGCTGAATCGAATCCGGCCTTAAAAGAGATTGGGGCAGAGCCATTTGTGGGTGTATATTGAAATGCTGTAAGGAAGCCTTCACCCAGTGGCAAGGAAGAGTCCGTCATTTTGAGAATACCGTCACTCCGATTATACTCAATGCTCCCTGTTAGTTTATTGCCCTCTGCATCCGTCAACTCCTGACTTTCCCATTTCCCTGTATCGGCTGTAATATCAATTGGTTCAGGCTCTGCACGTGTGATATTAAGAGGTGGTCCTGATCCGAATCGCCAGGGGTATGGTTGAACATCATAGCCATAGCTTGCCCAGTTTGTATATCGGGGTGTCCCGAGGGGAGGAGGCTGGAAATTGCTGTAAACAGAGGTATAAGACCGGGACGTGTAGTCGGAGTTATCAAACCAGGTCTGACCATAAGGATTGGCGTAATAATTTGTCGGATTGTTGTAATAAGATCGGGAGGATGGGGGTAATCCCGGAGTTAAGAAGCTATTATAGCCAAAGTGTGGGGTATTGTTATACGAATATGCGGGTATCTGGCCGAAGGACAAAAATGGAGACCCGAAGGAAGGCATGCCGTAATACCACGGGCCATTTATTCCTGAAAAAGGCCATTGGGCCTGTGTTCCTGACGCAAGCATGAAACTCATAATGACTGCTATGACAACAAGGGCTGGAAAAAATTCAGAAACTTTTGTCATCCTATTCATGATTTTTCCCTCCATTAGGCAGTCAGGTGAAAAATAAGGATATTAGGTCGACGACGGTTTATTCCATACAGGAATGCTCAACCATTATTACCCTATCCATTACTTACCCTTCCCTGTCTCCGTTGTTATATCCGACCTCATCACACCAGATAGGCGCTTTTTAGGCAAGGCGTATAAACCTAAAAACAGGTCCTCCCGGTTCACCACCTTTCAATCCTTACAACCATGGCTGAGTAGTAAAGGATCTTTCCTGATCAGGCATAAGCCTCATCAGTTTGTTGTTCATGCAGGATATGATTTTTTTATTACAGAACTCCCATTATTAAATTCTAATGTGAGAATTTAAATTATCAATAGCAAAAATTACGATACCTTGTGTAGTGATTTTTCCCCTCTTTTCTTATTTGATAAGAAATAAACTGGTTGCAGAAGCCTTATCTTTTTCTTATACAAAAATTTCGAATAAACGGAAAAGAGATAATCTATCCTGAAGCGGCATGAATAACAGTCACCTCCAACAATCAGAGGTCATTAAGCCAAGGTGCACTAACGTGAGGAAGGAAATGAGATACATACCATCGCCGGAATCAATGCCATGCAATCGGAGTTTGATACAAATAAGACGTGATGTTTGTTGGGAAGTCATGGATGCATAAACAGGTCTTCCCATGGCATTGAAATCACGGGAAGGGCAGGAATGATGGGTGGGGATTCATCTCCGGCACAACAAAAAGGGGTTGGAATTTCGTCCAACCCCTTGAATTTTTTTGGTAGCGGGGGACGGATTTGAACCGTCGACCTTTGGGTTATGAGCCCAACGAGCTACCTGACTGCTCCACCCCGCACTATGTCGCTTTAGAAAAATAATTATATAAAAAGGGGATGTTATTGTCAAGCCTGCGTTGTTTCAGATAGATACCGGGCCGCCTCCTTGGCGAAGTAGGTGATGACGATGTCCGCACCCGCCCGGCGGATGCTGATGAGGGATTCCATCATCGCCCGTCCCCCGTCGATCCATCCCCTCTCCGCTGCCGCCTTGATCATGGAGAATTCCCCGCTCACGTTGTATGCGGCCACCGGATAGCCGAGCGCGTTTCTTACCTGCCAGATGATATCGAGATAGGGGAGGGCGGGCTTCACCATGATGATGTCCGCACCCTCCTGGATGTCCATCCTGCACTCCCGCAATGCCTCCCGCGCATTCGGGGGGTCCATCTGGTATCCCCTCCGGTCCCCGAACTGGGGCGCGGACTCCGCTGCGTCCCTGAAGGGGCCGTAGAAGGCGGAGGCGTATTTCGCGGCGTAGGACATGATGGGGATGTGGGGGTATCCCCCCTTTTCCAGTGTGGCGCGAATGGCCTGGACCCTTCCGTCCATCATGTCGGACGGGGCCACCATGTCCGCGCCTGCCCGGCAGTGGGACAGGGCGGTCCGGGCAAGGATCTCCAGGGTGGCGTCGTTGTCCACCTCGCCGGCGGGGGTGAGCAGGCCGCAGTGGCCGTGGCTGGTATATTCGCACATGCACACGTCGGTGATGACCACCATGTCGGGGCATGCGGCCTTGATCTCCTGAATCCCTCGCTGCACAATGCCGTCCGGGGCGTAGGCCTCGCTTCCCTGCTCATCCTTTTTGGCGGGGATACCGAACAGGAGCACCGCAGGGATGCCGAGGGAATGGGCCTCCTTCACCTCCTGTGCAAGGATGTCCGGTGAAAGGTGGAAGTTTCCGGGCATGCTGGGGATTTCCCTTCGTATCCCGGCGCCGTGCACTATGAAGAGGGGGTAGACGAGATTGTCCACCGAGAGCCTGGTTTCCCGTACCATCCTCCTCAGACCCTCCGTAGCCCTCATCCTTCGTGGTCGGTACATTGGAAAGTTCATCGTGTTCCCCCGATGCTCGTGTAAACGGTTAACGCCTGTCTCGACGCATGGACGAGGACCTGCCCGGCGCAAATAGAATGTGACGTATGGAGCGCCTTCAGGTGCAGGCTGCCCAAATACACATGGTGATCATTTAGTTCGGACGGCCTCCACAGGCCCCTCCGCGAGCCGCTCCCCCTTGATCTCCTCCTCGGTGAGAAAGCAGGCGGGATCCTCGGCCCATGCGTCCCCGTGCACCACCTCCGCCCGTATCCTGCACCCTGCGCAGAGTTCCGCATAGCTGCATTCGCCGCACTTGCCCGTGAGGAACGCCGCCTTCTTCCGCATCTTCTGCAGGATGGGATGGTCGGGATCGCGCCATATCTCGCTGAATTTTCGCTCCCTGATGTTCCCGAGGCTCACGTGACTCCAGAACTGGCATGCATGCACATTTCCGAAGGGGTCGATGTTGGACATCTTGGTACCTGCGGAGCACCCCCCGTGCATCCCGAGCAGGGTCCCCACCTCCTCCGCCCGCTCCGGATGGTTCTCCTCGAGATACTTCTTTATGTAGATGCCGTCCGCGTGGTTGTCCGTGGTGAGGATCTCGGTCTTCACCCCCCGTGCGCACCAGTCCTGCGCCTTTTCGATGAGCATCCGCACCATGGCGCGGGTCTCCTGGGGGGTGATGTCGTCGGCCACCATTTCCTTACCCCTCCCCGCATACACGAGGTGATAGAGGCAGAAGCGGGGAATCCCCTCCCTTTCACAGGTGTCGAGGATCTCGGGGAGGTCCGCGTAGTTGTGCCGGTTGACCGTGAAGCGTATCCCGGACATGACCCCTGCCTGCAGGCAGTTGCGCACGCCCTGGAGGGCCTTTTTGAAGCACCCCTCCATGGCCCTGAACCGGTCATGGGTCTTTTCCACCCCGTCGATGCTGATGCCCACGTAGCGGAACCCGGCCTCCTTGATCCGCTGCGCCTCCTCCGGGGTGATGAGGGTGCCGTTCGATGAGATGACCGCCCGGATGCCCTTTTGGGTGGCATAGGCGCCCAGATCGAAGAGGTCCTTGCGCAGCAGGGGCTCACCGCCGGAGAAGAGGAGCACCGGCACCTTCATCGCCGCAAGGTCGTCGATCATCGTTCGGGCCTCCTCGGTGGTGAGCTCGTTCGCGTAGGTCCGGTCCTCAGCCGTGATGTAGCAGTGGATGCACCGCAGGTTGCAGCGGTTTGTGGTATTCCACACCACGAGCGGCCGGTCGTGTGAGGAAAACTGGAGGAGTCGCGGCGAGGTCTCCCCCTCGCGCTCGTCCTGCCTCATGGCCTCGGCAACGGTGGCGAGGCCGCATATGAGCTTCGTAAAACCAATCATGTCACACTCTCCACATTGTCAATCATGTATATGCCTGTAGTTGTCAATATCGAACCTGACTCACTACAGTAAGGTTAAATATCCTTGCATGGGGAAAGGGGACGCACCCCCGTTCCCTTCTTCCGGAGGATTCGAGCACAATCGTTGATTCCATAGGGACCTGCGATTATTCCAGATTATTGTACATCATTTTTCGCCCCGTAGTAAGCGAGTATCGCCTCCACCAGGTCCGGGATGGTGTAGCGCTCGGGCACCACCCGTGCGGAGAGCCCCTTTTTTACGAGGGTTTTTTTCGTTACCGGGCCGATGCATGCCATGGCCACCCGGTCGAGGTCCTCTTTTTCGATCTTCCCTTCCAGGTTTGCGAAGAAGTTCAGCACCGTGGAGGAACTGGTGAAGGTGACCATGGATATCTCCCCTTTCTTGAGCAGGTTGACCAGCTCATCCGTATCTGCGTCAGGGTCGGGGAGTGTTTCGTACACGGGGATCACATGCACCCGGGCCCCCGCCTCCTCGAGCTGTCGGGGGAGTATCTCCCGGGCCTGGGTCGCCCTGGGGATGAGCACACTCTTCCCCTTGATCCCGTGGCTGATGAGTCCCTCCACGATCCCCTCCGCCCGGTAGTCCTCCGGCATAAAATCGGGGCGTATCCCCCTCTTCCGGAGCCCCTCCGCGGTTGCCGGGCCGATGGCCCCGATGGCCAACCCTCCCAGGGCGCGCGTGTCGAGCCCTAGTGCATCGAGCTGTTCGAAGAAGCACTCCACCCCGTTCACGCTGGTGAAGATGGCCCAGTCGAAGGTGTCGAGGGCGCGGATGGCCTGTTCCAGACCGGGGTTTGGTGTTATTGTTTTGAGGTGTATGGTGGGATATTCGAACACCTCCGCCCCCAGCCCCTCCAGGAGATCCACGAGTTGGCTTGCCTGGGTCCTTGACCGGGTAACCACGATCCTCCTGCCGAAGAGCGGCCTTCCCTCGAACCAGTTGAGCCGCTCCCGGAGCCTGACCACCTCCCCCACCACGATGATGGCGGGCGGCTTCAATCCCGCCTCCTCCACCCTGCGGGGGATGTCCTCCAGGGTGCCGGTGATGGTGCGCTGGGTATTGAGCGTACCCCACCGGATGACCGCTGCGGGGGTTTTAGCCGGGCGCCCGAGTTCCATAAGGGTGCTGCAGATGAGGGGGAGGTTCTTCACCCCCATGAGGAAGACCAGCGTTCCGGGGCCTGTTGCCAACTCCCTCCAGGGGATGGTGGATTCATCCTTTTCGGGCCTCTCGTGCCCGGTGATGAAGGCGACCGCAGGGGTAAAATCGCGGTGGGTAAGGGGGATGCCGGCATACGCGGGCACGGCTATGGCGGAGGTGATGCCGGGCACCACCTCGAAGGGGATTGTATGTGCGGCAAGGTATTCCGCCTCCTCGCCGCCTCGTCCGAAGATAAAGGGATCTCCCCCCTTGAGCCGCACCACCAGTCTTCCTGCCTTGGCGTGTTCCACAAGGAGCTCGTTTATCCTATCCTGGGGGAGCGTATGCCTCGATGCCTCCTTGCCCACGTAGATCATCTCCGCTGATGCAGGGACCTCACAGAGGAGCTTCGGGCTGGCCAGGTGGTCATACACGATGACCTCTGCCCTGCGGATGAGATCCAGGGCCTTGACCGTGGCCAGTCCGGGATCGCCCGGGCCTGTTCCCACGAGGTATACCATGCCCCTTTTATTCGAACCGTGCCTACCCATACAAAGACAACCTATTCAGGGCATTCCTCCGCCCGTGCAAGGATTTCCTCGAGGATCTCCGCGGCCCCCTCTGCAAGGAGCTGTTCGGCGAGCCTGATACCCAATTCGTCGGGATCATCGGGGGAGCCGACCACCGTGTCGCGGATCATCTCCGCGCCGTTCAGGCTGGCCACCATTCCCTCCAGGACCAGGGTGGTGTCCCTGATCTCGGCATATCCCGCAATGGGCACCTGGCAGGTTCCGCCGAGCCTGTTCAGAAAGGCCCGTTCGGTGCTGACCGCGATGGAGGTTGCTGGATCACCGAGGGATTCCACGATATCCCTCACCCGGTCATTGTCCTGCCTGATCTCGATGCCCAGGGCGCCCTGGGCGATTGCAGGCAGGCAGATGTCGGTGGGGAGATACTCGGTCACCCGGTCGTACAACCCGAGCCTGTTGAGGCCCGCAGCGGCCACGATGACCGCGTTGAGGCCATCCTGCCCCTCGATCCGCCTGAGGCGGGTCTCCACGTTTCCCCTGATCTGCACGATGTGGAATGTCGGGAAGTGGTGAAGGATCTGGGATTGCCGCCTGAGGCTGCTCGTTCCCACCATGGCCTCTGCCGGAAGATGCTTCAGGATGGTGTTATCCTTCGCCACCAGGACATCCCTGGGGTCCTCCCGTGCCGGGATGGCGGCAACGGCGAGCCCCTCCACGAGCCTAGTGGGGAGGTCCTTCATGCTGTGAACGGCGAGGTCCACCTCGCCGCGCAACAGGGCATCCTCGATCTCCTTTATAAAGAGCCCCTTGCCGCCGATTTCAGCGAGGGGGGCATCAAGGATCTTGTCGCCCTTGGTGCTGATGGGCACCAGCTCTATATTCCCCTCCCACCCCTTCTTCCTCAGGGTGTCTTTGACCCACTGGGCCTGCCACATGGCAAGCTTGCTTGCCCTTGTCCCTATCTTCAATGTCTCCATGGCCGTGGATTTGCTTCCTTTTTCCCTAAATGGTTTCGGTGATGTAGTGCCGGCGTTGCATGCGACCCTGGCTCCAGGATGCCCGATCGTCCCGGATTTCTCCGTCAGTCCTTCAGGCCGAAGAGCTCCCTGGCGGCATTGATCAGGGCATTCAGGTCCTCGGAATTCTCCGCCCCCTTGAGCCGGGCGATGGGGTGGTGAAGGATCTTCTTGATCATGGCCCTGGTCATGGCGTCGAGGACCTCCCGCTGGCCGTTTTCCAGCCCCGGAAGACGGGAGATGGCCTTCTGCAACTCCTTTGCCCTGATCTCCTCCATGTGCATACTCAACCGGCTGATGGTCGGCACCGCCTTGGTGAGTGCACACTCCTTGGCGAAGCGATCCAACTCCTGATCGATGATCTCCGATGCCCTCTTCGCCTCCTTCTGTCGTCCCTTGATGTTCGCCTCGACCACCATCTGGAGATCATCGATGTCATAAAGGTACACATTATCACATTTGTTCGCCTCCGGGTCAATATCGCGGGGCACGGCGATGTCGATCAGGAACATGGGCCGGTTTTTCCTTCTGTGCAATGCCGCCGTGATATCGGACCTGGTGAGGATGATGTGGGGGGCCCCGGTGGAGGTGATTACGATGTCCGCCCGGTCCAGGGTGTCGTGAATCCGGTCGAAGGGTACGGGTTCGCCGCCGAAATGGCGGGCCAGTTCCTGCGCCCTTTCCATGGTCCTGTTTGCCACCAGGATGGTGGTGACCCCATTTCCGATCAGGTGCCGGGCGGCCAGTTCGCTCATCTCCCCGGCGCCGATAAGGAGGACCACCTTGTCCGCAAGTTCCCCGAATATCTTCCGTGCAAGCTCCACCGCGGCGAAGCTGACGGATACCGCATTCTGCGCGATCCCCGTCTCGGTCCTGACCTTCTTGGCAACCCTGAGGGCCTGATTCATGAGGTTATTAAGGAGGGGACCTACGGTCCCGGTCTCCTGCGCGTACTGGATGGCATCCTTCACCTGGCCGAGTATCTGGGGCTCACCCACCACCATGGATTCCAGGCTGGAGGTCACGCGGAAGAGGTGCCTGACTGCGTCGATCCCCAGGTGGTGATAGAATCCCCGGGGAAGGTCCTTTTCTGTGATCTGGTGGAAATCGAGAAGATACTCGCCGATCTCCCTGATTCCCGTGCCATCCTTTTTAATCACCGCCACCACCTCGGTGCGGTTGCAGGTGGATATGATGAGGCATTCCCTGATGCTGGGAAGCCCGTGGATGCCCTTGAGCGCCACCGGAAGCTGTTGTGGTGAAAAGGCGAGACGCTCACGCACCTCGATGGGGGTGGTGTGGTGGCTAGCACCGATCAGGCAGATTTCCATTACTCCCCGGTTTCCTCATAAAAAGGTGTGCAGCCCCTTCATGATGAGGTTCACACCCAGAAAGGTGAACAGGACGAATACGAACCCGATGATCGCCAGGTATGCCGCCTTTCTCCCCCGCCATCCTACCGCCACCCGCGTATGGATCAATGCCGCATAAATGAACCAAGTGATGAGCGACCAGGTCTCCTTCGGGTCCCAGCTCCAATAGGAGCCCCACGCCTTGCTCGCCCACATGGCCCCGGTGATGATGGCGATGGTCAGGCACGGGAATCCGAAGGCCAGGATCTTGTGGCTCAGGAAATCAAGCACCTCCAGAGAGGGGAGGCGGTAGTAGAATGCCCCGGGCTTTTTCCGCTTGAGCTGGTGTTCCTGTATGAGATAGATGATGGCAAGACAGAATGCCACCGCGAAGGTCCCGTACCCCAGGAATGCCGATAGGGTGTGGATCCCCCGCCAGGCGCTTTGAAGTGCGGGATTGAGGGGCTCTATATGGGAAGGGAGCGACAGGGAGTACATCAGGGATACGGAGGCCAGGGGAAGGACAAAGGAGCCGAGTGAGGGGATATGCGACTTGTAGTCGCATATCAGGTACACGAGTATGGTGGCCCAGGTAAAGAACCACATGGACTCGTACAGGGAGATGACCGGGAAGTGACCGGCCTCGACATACCGGATGAGCATGGCCAGGGTGTGGAGGGCGAACCCCACAATGGTCAGTATCCGCCCAGCCTTTGCCATGCCCTCCCGCATGTTGAACAGGTACATAAGGTACATCACCGTGGCGATCAGATAGATACTGAGGGCCAGCTTGAAGAAGTGAATGTTCACACCAGTTCCTCCAGGCATTTCTGCGCCTCGTGCGTCTTCCCTTCCTTGAGGAGCCGCAGGAGATCGGAATCCACGATGCGGTAGAATATCTCCCGTCGTTTTTCAGGGTCGGGGATGGCGGCAATCACCCTTTCGCGCATCCCATCGACGAGTTCCAGAAATTGCGCGTATTCGGGGCCGAATTCACACTCCAGCCGCTCCCGTATCCTGCGGGCGAGGGCAGGGCTCTTGCCGTTGGTGGAGATGCTGATCTGAAGGTCACCCCGACTGAGGGTGGCGGGGACAATGAAATTGGACAGAAGGGGCTGGTCCACCACATTGACCAGGCACCGGCCCTCCCTGGCCTCCCGGGCAACCTCACGGTTGGTCTCATCCGAGTCGGTCGCCACGATGACCGTCCACATCCCCCGGCAGTCCCCCTTCGTATAGCAACGCCTTTTAAGGGTAATCTCCCCTGTGCTCCCCATTTCGGCAAGCGGGGGGGTCACCTCCGGACTGACCAGGGTCACCCGGGCGCCGCAGGATAGCAGCGTCTGCACCTTCCGCTCCGCCACGGCCCCGCCGCCGACCACCAGGCACTCGGCATTCTCCAGATCGATGCTAATGGGGTAGTATCTCGGCATTCTTTCCCAGGATGCTAAAATTTACGCAACGGTCTCCGTAAGAATACCCCAAAAACGGGTATTCTGCAATAAAGCCGTTATGCAGCATTTTTTGCGGAGGGTTCCAATCCGCTCGATTGCCTTGTCTATATGTTATCCGCGTTAAGCCATGGGTGCCGTTGTTATGGATTTTTTCTTCATTCCACTGGGGGTCCGAAGTGGCGGTGCGTGCGACGCTGATACGCCTCATAGGCATCGCCGAAGACGCGACGGAGATGTTCTTCTTCGGTCGGCAGGTGAAGTCGGTAGCTGACCCAGAAGAGACCCGCCAGAAACAGCACCATTCCCGACCCACGAAGTAGCCCAAGGCCCACCAATACGAGAGTCCATCCGACCAACTGCGGGTTCCGACTCCAACGGTAGATTCCTTCGGTCACCAAGCACGAATGCTCCATAAAGTTCAAGCGCTTGACAGACCGAAACGCATACGCCGCGGCCGCGCATAACACGGCCCCGACGCTCACGAGCACCACGCCGCCACCAACGGCTATCGGTGCGGGAAGGCTGAAGTGCCATGTGGACCACGCGGCGGCTACAACGACGAGCCCGAAATGAACCCCACTCAATGCCCAGATCAACGCGACAGTCGTGATGCTTGCGTCGCGGCGACTGCGGTACTCCTTTGTCAGGCGATTACCAACGACCGCACCCAGCGGGAGCAGCAGTGCCAACCCTGATATGAAAACCAAGCACTCATTCAGTTCCATTTGGCCTGTCTTCTCATAGTCAGATCCGCCGAACGTGTGCCATGACGTGCTGAGGAAGCCGCGCAAAGCGCGGATTACTCAGTCGCCGTCGATGGTTTTGTTGGCGACGACTGGGGCAGCCATCTCCATGTTCCGATCATATGCTTGACGAAGTCGTATTCCGCATAGTCACGTTTCTGAAGCTTGGATACCCATACTATCACCAAATAGATGTCCGTGCCGTGTTTGCATCCGTAAAGTGCACCTCTGTCGAGCCTATCTGTGCCTGACCATCGATAGCTGGTAAACGTCTGTTCGCCACCCATATGCATTTGAAGATCAAACGACAGTCCGAATTCCGATTCATGTTTGTCGAAAAACCTGGAAGCCCAACTTTCCATGGTAAGTCCTTCCGCAGGTCGGGTTTCTATCGTGATACGTATGGGCTGTTGGTTCCCCGCCTGTTCTGGGATCAGACGCACGAGTTCCTTCTGATCCTTTGTTTTGCCGATCTTCCATCCGTCAGGTATGGCGAGAGCAAAGCGATGCTCAGTGAAGTGATGTAGATCTTCTGAGAGGATCGAATCACGGCAGTCGAGGATCTTGACCTCGTATGATCCCGCTACGCCAGTTCCCTTCATGGCGCAGTATGTACCCGGCATCTCATCTGACACTATAATCTCTGAGTCAAATGCGCCTGGTCGGTCTTCAATCCGGTACTTGTATTTGTATGCGTGAAAGGTTCTTGTCTTGGTCTGGAAAGTCGTCTCGCCAATATACATACCACTCACACGAGGATACTTTTCCCCCTGTTCAGGCCACAGTTCAAACTTGACGCATCCAGGCAAAATGGGGAGAGCCGCACTTCCCCGCATCGAGACAAGAAACAACGGGTTCTTCTGCTGTTTGTCGATCCATAATTGGACTTTGCTTGCAGATATATTCGATAGAGAACTTCCAGATTTCTGCCAGATCACTAAGGTCACATGCGTCTTCTTCTCATTGAGCAATATCTCAGTATCGACTCTTGTTTCTCTCAAGCCCAGTGGAGGAAGACTCGACGGTTTGGACATTTCTATGTTTGGGAACGGTAACTCTGGAATACCCGTACATTCCCTCGTCTGGCTTCTCTCCTCCCCGCCAGTTCGCCTTTCATTCATAAGGACCTCGAAGGTCGGTAGGGCACTATTTGTTACCTGAGAGGATGCACTCATCGGCAAACAGAGGAGTAATAGTCCGAGCAGGCCGAGTAACTTGCGTATCATCATTGTGTCTTCTCCCGTTATGTCGACCGGGTAGGTCGGGGGCATTGCGGCCCCTTTCCCCCTAAGAACCGTGCGTGAGAGTTTCCCCTCACACGGCTCGGGCATTTCAATAAGCTGCCCTTGTGGGGCAACCCGACTGTTTCACGTCGTTGCCATCATTGCCTGATATTGGCGATGTGATAGCGCACCAAGCAGACGCGCTTCCTTCACGTTTCTCCTCCTCCAGTAGTATTCGCTGAATTCGGGAAGGTAAGGATTTGCTTCTGCTTTAATCTTTATATATCTTTTAATACCTATGGAGCCTACACGAATGACCTTCAGAATTCGTGTTTTCTTTTTGTGCTTATGTACAAATGAGAAGACATACTTTCCTGCGGCTGACCAATACTTCTTTATGAGCCAAGCCTTGGATTTATTCTGATGTCTTCTTCTTACCATGCGCCATAGCTGCTCAAAGACATACGTATCGACACGGCCGAATGCAACTGATGATACCACATGCCTGTGATAATTGGCCCAACCTCGAAGAGTTGCGTTGAGCTTTTTAATCAAGGCTTCAATGGGATCATTCACATGGTTACGTATAGTGTTTCCCACTTTTCTTATGAGGGATTGAACACCCTCTTTGGATGGGGTAATATGCAATATATTACCATGTTTTCGAAAAGTTTGCCCCAGGAACGTAAATCCATGTTTGATGTGAGTGATACAGGTCTTCTGCTCAGAGAGTTTTAGACCCCTTTCACTCAGGAACGTCTCTATAGCGGGTTTTATCGTCTCATCCAGAATCTTCTTGGATTTTCCGGTGACGATAAAATCATCAGCGTACCGCACGAAGTTGACTCTTCTGCGCCTGGGCACAACCTGTTTGATGGTCTGCTCCAGGCCGTCCATGGCCATATTCGCTATGGTTGGGCTGATGATGCCGCCTTGAGGGGTTCCTTTCAGGGTCGGATATCTGATATTGCTTTCAATATATCCGGCCTCTAACCATTTTCGAAGAATGACCTTATCCATAGGAATAGTATCCAGCATCCAGTCTTTGGCGATATTGTCGAAACATCCGTCAATGTCGGCCTCAAGAATATAGGTTGCTGAATTGGGTTTGGAAAGAAAATTGAAGGCGGCCTGTACGGCATCCGCGCAACTTCTGCCTTCCCTGAATCCATATGAATTCCTGTCCGCAGTGGTTTCCGCCACAGGGGATAATGCCAGCTTGTGTAATGCCTGCATTGCCCGATCAAACATGGTTGGAATCGAAAGAGGGCGTTTCTTTCCATCCTTCTTTGGAATATGTATCCTTCTTAGTGGTTGAGGATCATAACCGTGTCGTTTTAGACTCAAGGCAGCCTGCATCTTGGCCTTATTGCCCTTCCACAGGATGCCGTCTATACCGGGAGTCTTCCTCCCTTGATTTGAGGTCACTCTTTTAACAGCAAGGAGCTTTGCGTGGAAAGAGTGGGTCAGGAGCCACTGTAACGATTTGACTTTACCGGGCTTTCCTTCCTTTACAGCCTTTGCAATACGCATTTGCAGTCTTCTGACATGACATTTTAAAGTCACCGGCAGGGGCACCAGGCATAAACCCGTCATCTGCGTTCCTACCTTCGAAGATTCTCAAAATTCTCTCGCAATGAAACACCTGTTGGAAGTGGGCACTCCTTTCGGAATCGAGAGATTCGAATCCCGAACCTTTAGAGTT
>JBLIRP010000068.1:0-20416 GCA_049472355.1 bacterium
GGGAAAGGGGGGGTCCCTGAAGATCTCCACCGGGGTCATAAAGAGGGAGGATCGAGGAGATCAGCGGGAGTATGTCCGGGTAGCATTCTCAGACACAGGGGGCGGAATCGATCCCTCCATCAAAAACAAGATATTCGAACATTTCTTTTCCACCAAGGAGTCGGGAACCGGACTGGGATTGGCCGTGGTCAACCGGGTGATCAAAACCCATGACGGATTTATAGAACTGGAGAGCGATCAAGGAAGGGGATCAACGTTTTTCATCCACCTTCCCATAGACAAGGAATGCTAAGGGAATGGCTTGACAGGGTATAAGGGGTTTGGTAGAGTATAAAAACCTTATATAAGAACGGCTTACAGGAGACAGTCCTACTATGAAGGGAAAACGAATCAAGATACTTATCATCGATGATGATCCTGAAATCATATGGATTCTTACCGAGGCGCTCCAGGAGGAGGGGTATCAAATCTTCTCCGGCGACTGTGGAAAGGCCGGTTTAAAGATCGTAAAGGCGGAAAAACCCGAACTGGTTCTCCTGGATATCAAGATGTCCGACATGAACGGCCTGGAAGTGCTCGAGAAAATAAAGGAGCAGGCCAAGAATACCGCGGTCATCATGCTCTCCGCACATGGTGAGACCAAGATGGTGGTCCAGGCCATGCAGTTTGGCGCAACGGACTTTGTCACCAAGCCCTTCGACAAGGATGAATTGCTCATCACCATCAACAAGGTGCTGGAACGCCGGGAACTCGAAACCCAGTTTGAGAGTCTGAAGAAAAAACTCAAATCAAAATCCGATTATGAGGATTTCATCGGCGACAGCAACCTGATTGTAAACGTCAAAAAGATGATCGAGCAGGTTGCCGACACCGAATTAACGGTTTTGGTCAGGGGAGAAAGCGGGACCGGCAAGGAGCTGGTAACCAGGGCCATTCACAGTATGTCCAATCGCCGGGACAAGCCTTTTGTCAAGGTAAATTGCGCAACCCTCCCGGAAAACCTTCTCGAATCGGAGCTCTTCGGCTATGAACGGGGCGCCTTCACCGGCGCGCAGAGACCCAAACCGGGGCGTTTCGAATTCGCTCATGAAGGGACCATCTTCCTGGATGAGATCGCGGAAATGCCCACCTCCCTTCAGGCCAAGTTGCTCCAGGTGCTGGAAGAAAAGGAATTCACCCGGCTGGGAGGAAAGAACCCCGTAAGGGTGGATGTGAGGATCATTGCCGCGACCAACCGGGATCTTGAAGAGGGCATCAAAAACGGGAGCTTCCGTGAGGACCTCTTCTACCGGTTGAACGAGGTAGCCATATTCCTTCCCCCGCTCAGGGAGCACAAGGAAGACATTCCCCTTATCGTGGAATACTTCATGGAGAAATATACCAATCTGTACGGCAAGGAGTACAAGCCCCTCTCTCCCAATACCATGGGCCTGTTCATGAAATATGAGTGGCCGGGAAATGTCAGGGAGCTGGAAAATCTGATAAAAAAGATCATCGTCCTGGGTAACGAAGAGATTGTCTGCAGCATCATCCCTCATGATGTGGTTGCGGGGAAGGTTGTCTATAAGGCGAACGATAAATTCGTCCCTCTCAAGGAAATCAGTAAGCAGGCGGTGCAAAAGGCGGAAAAGGCCTATATAAAGAGGGCGCTGAACATGACCAACTGGAACCGTATTCAGGCGGCAAACCTGCTCCAGGTAAGCTATCGCTCACTGCTGAGCAAGATCAAGGAATACGATATACGCCCCTGAACTCGTCCATGCGGAACCATTTGGTCTACATTCACGCCCTGCGTGGATGCAAGCCGGGGTTATGAAATGGGATGCATATATGTGCATCACCATACACAGGATGATTTTACCGAAATGGCAATCTTAAAAAACTGGGGCGCGCTCGCCGACATCGGGAGCAAACAGGGCGCATCGATATTTACTTTTAAAACAAAATGTTTTAATTTTCATCCCGTTTTTTTGACGGGCGAACCTTTTATGGCATAGATATTGCAGAATTAAAGGAGTAAAAATCTGATAAGATTTTGTTATTTATGTAATTGTTTTTATCCTTAATCCGGAAAAAATGAATGATTGGTTATTACGTAAGCTGGGGGGGGAAGGGAAATGAACATGGAACAACACGAAAAACTCCTTGAAGAAAATTCCAAACTGAAGAAAAAGCTGCGTGCCTTGATGGAGGATTGTAAATCGCTTACCCGGATCAACAGCGATCTCAAGGATAATGTCTTCATCGATGATGTGACGCTCCTTTACAATAACCGCTACCTGAACATCAGGCTCGATGAGGAAATGAAGCGGGCGAAGCGCTATACCCAATTCCTCTCCATCGTGCTCATAAGCGTGGATTCCCTGACCGAGGAGATCAAGAAGAGCGGCCTCGAACCTGTGGCTGAAAAATTACGCCGTTTCGGCGATTTTATCCGTGCCAACCTGCGGGACACCGATATTCTCTCGCAACTTAAACCCGGGATACTGGCGCTCATTTTACCGGAGACAAATCTGGACGGGGCCAGCAGCCTTTCAGAGCGATTAAAGGAACAGATCATCCTGGCCTACTCCAATTTCGATTCCGCCAACCCGAAACAGGAAAAGGCGTTGAGCATCGGTATTGCCTCCTATCCGACTGATGCGCGAATGATCGAAGAGCTCCTCCATAAGGGAACGGAGATGCTGGAGCGTTCAAAAAGCAGCCCTGCAAATGCAATTTGCAGCTCTCTCGGCGGCATGCAGTAGCGCCCTTCCAGGGGATATCTTCCCGTTCGTGGGGCATGATCGTCAATTGACCCTGCCATCGACGTGATGTCTTTGTAATACTGTATACTATTCCATATTTTCCCAACCGCTTTTATTGACAGACGCTTCCCATACATGATACTATCATGACGATTTCGCTGGGTAATTCCGGGAATTTTGCTTCCCTTTTCCCCTTCATCGCATGACGACATTGATCCAACCTTGTGTTAATGCAGGACACAAACTGGAAGGAGAACGTATAACATGAAACGGAACAAGCTCTTCATTGTGTTGATCATTGCGTTCCTCATCTTTGTCTTTTCAGGACAATTTTTTACGATTTATACGGATCTCCTCTGGTTTAAAGCGGTCCAGTACGTCGGCGTATTCTGGACCATGCTCGGGGCAAAATTTTTTATCGGGCTCGTGTTTGCCGCCGCCTTTCTTATCCTCTTTATGGTAAATCTCGCAATCGCCCGTTTCATGCGGCCAAACAAGCTCAACTGGAAGATCCCCATCCGCAGACAGGATGTGGTTCACGTCATGGAATTGGAACCGAAACAGGTGAACCTGTTCATCATCCTGGTCGGCGTACTGTTGGCCGTCGGCATGGGAATATGGCCGGCCCTTAACCACTGGGATGCAATCCTCAAGTTCATCCACCAGGTTCCCTTCGGACAGCCGGATCCGATCTTCGGCAAGGATATCGGTTTCTTTGTATTCTCCTATCCCATCCTCGTGCTCCTCCAACACTGGCTCTTCTACTCCACCATCATTTTATTGCTGGCAAGCGGATTCGTCTATGTAAAGGACCGCGCCATCCATTTGAAGCTGGGTGATTTTCGTTTCGACCGGCGGGCAAAGGCCCACCTGTCCACCCTTTGTGCCGTCGTTCTCATACTGATCGCATGGGACAAGCGATTAAAGATGTTCGGTCTCCTCTATTCACCGAGGGGAGCGGCATTCGGTGCGAGTTACACGGACATGCATGCCCAGATGGTGGCATACTGGGCCGTGCTGGTCATCGCAGCGGCGTGCGCCATTCTCTTTTGGATCAACATCTCCTCAAAGGGCTGGAAGGTCCCCGTGATAGGCGTCGGGGTCATGCTCGTCGTTTCCATTATCATAAGCGGATTCTACCCCGCCATCATTCAGAAATTCGTTGTCGAGCCCAACGAACTGCAGAAGGAAACCCCCTACATCCTGAACAATATCAAACACACCCTCATGGGGTACAAGCTCCACACGCTGGAGGACCGGGATTTCGTTGCCTCACCGGACCTCACCATGGAGGACATCCGTGCGAATTCCGCTACCATTAACAATATCAAGCTGTGGGATAAAAACCCCCTCAAGCAGACCTATGCACAGATGCAGGAATTGAGACCCTACTACAAATTCGCCAATATCGATGAAGACCGATATACGATCAATGGGGAATATACCCAGGTGATGCTTTCCGCGCGGGAGATGGTGCAGGAGATGCTTCCGGGTGAGGCAAAGACCTTTGAAAACCAGCGATTCAAATACACCCACGGGTACGGCATCTGCATGAGCCCGGTCACTCATGTCACCGAGAAGGGTCTTCCCCTCCTCATGATCAAGGACATCCCCCCCGTAACCCAAGCCGACCTCACGATTAAGAGACCCGAGGTCTATTACGGGGAAAGCACCTTCAACTATGTCATCGTGAACAGCAAGAGTGAGGAGTTTGATTATCCCAAGGGGGACAAAAACGCCTACACGAATTACGCCGGCGAAGGGGGCGTGCCTATCGGGTCTCTCTGGGCAAAGACCCTTTTTGCCTTCCGCTTTTCCGATCCGAAGATCCTGCTCACCGGGTACACAACGCCGGAAAGCCGCATCATGTTTCATCGCCATATCCGCGAACGGGTGCGCACACTGGCCCCCTTCCTCCTTTTCGACAGCGATCCCTATCTGGTCCTGGCCGACGGGAGGCTCTTCTGGATTCAGGATGCCTACACCGTAACCGATAAGTTTCCCTATTCGGAACCCTATCGCCTTGCCATGGATCTGGAACGATCGGGAAACCCCATGTCACCGTTCAGCGCCTTCAGGGCACGGGCACGGATGGGGGGCATCCGCATCAATTACATCCGAAACGCGGTGAAGGTCATCATCAACGCATATACGGGAAGGATGGACCTCTATGTAAGCGATCCCGAGGACCCCATCATCCGAACCTACGGCAACATCTTCCCCGGCCTGTTCAAGGAACTTGAGGACATGCCGTCATATCTCAGAAACCACATCCGCTACCCCAGGGATCTCTTTGCGATGCAATCATCCATGTATGCGACCTACCACATGGAGGACCCCCAGGTCTTTTACAACAAGGAGGACCTCTGGGAACCACCCTTGAAGGTGGAGGGGCAGGGGGAAAACTCGCAGTACTACCAGCCGATGGACCCCTACTATGTCACGCTTAAGTTGAAGGACTACGGCCGTGAGGAGTTTCTCCTCATGCTTCCCTTCACCCCCTTCGGTGAAAAAAAGAATAATATGATCGCCTGGATGTGCGGGCGGTGCGACGGAGATGACTATGGAAGGCTCCTCATCTATAAGTTCCCCAAGGAAAAACTGGTGTACGGCCCCCGTCAGATAGAATCACGGATCGATCAGCAAACGGAGATATCCAGTGAGCTGACCCTGTGGAGCCAGCGGGGATCCGAGGTGTTCAGGGGAGAGCTTCTGGTCATCCCCATCGAGGAATCGATTCTCTATATTGAACCGGTGTTCCTTATGGCCAGCCAGGATGAACTGCCGGAGCTCAAGCGGGTCATTGTCGTCTTCGGCGATATGGTTGTAATGAGGGAGACGCTCGATGAGGCATTGCGGGCCGCATTTATGCAAGAGGAGCCACGGGCGACACCCCTCAAGGAAAAGGCGCGGGAATTACCAACGACTCCCCGGGACGAGTCCCTGTCGGGGCTTGTCAGACAGGCCAGGGATCTCTATGAATCGGCCATTGAAAAACAAAGGGGCGGGGATTGGGCCGGATATGGAAACACGCTGTCCGAGCTGGAGGCGGTTTTGAAAAGACTGGAAGCCCTTTCCGGCAATGAAGGGTAAGGCAACCATTCGGAGGGGCGAGGCATTGGCACTGCATACTGTGGAGATCGGGACCATCGGTAGAATACTCCTTTTTGTTCTCCTTATGGTGTCGTCGACTGCCGCGTTTTGGGGGTGCGCCTCCCGTGATGAGCTCATCAAGCAATCCACCAGGCACTATGAGTACGGCCTGGTCTACCTGGAACAGGGTGATCTCGCCCAGGCATACGAGGAATTCGGCAAGGCCCGGGAGATCCTGCCCGACGATGACAGGGCCCATTTCGGATTGGGCCTGGCCCTTTACTTTCAGGGCAAGTTCGAGCAATCCTTCCTCGCCTATCAAAGGGCCATCGCATTGAATCCCCAGGTGCCGGAGTATTACAACAATATGGCCGCCACCCTTGGGAAGATGGCACGATGGAAGGATGTTATCGAATATTGCCGGGTAGCTCTCGATATGCCCTCGTATTCCACCCCTGGATTTGCCTACTACAATATGGGTTGTGCGTACGTCAACCTCGGGAAGGCAGAGAAGGCGATCGAGTGCCTTCGTAAGGCAACCGATGAAAATCCCGATTACAGCTATGCCCACGTGCAATTGGGAAAGGCCCTTGCCATGAGGGGAAACTACTCCGACGCCATTCTCAGCCTCCGGCAGGCACAGCACCTGGAGGTGGTGTCGTCCTCCGGCGACATCCTTCTTCATGCTGAAATTGACTACTATCTGGGCCAATCCTATTTGGGACTCGGCGACACCTCTTCCGCCAGGGATGCATTCCGTTCGGTCATCGAAAGGGCGCCCGGCAGCAAACTGGCCAAGGATTCGGCTACGTACCTCAAGGGTTCTCGGTAACCCCTCACATACGGATGGACTCCTGCGGAACATATGACATGATGCACGATGGATATTCGGATCCATGGAATGGAGCGGACGTGGATGGATGATGACGGTGCGACGAAACGACCCGCCTGGTTCAAAAGGCTGAGTGCCGGACTCAATAAGACCCATACTACCCTTGTTCGACGACTTGAGGGCCTTCTGAAAAACCGGACGCGTCTCGACATAGACCTCATCGAGAAGATCGAAGAGGCCCTGATACTGGCGGACTGCGGCATCCAGACAAGCGCCCTGATCATTGAGCGTCTTAAGGAGCGCTACGAGCATCGCAACCAAACGCCTCCCCTCGACATCCTGAAGTCCGTCATTTTCGAGATGCTCCAAAAGGCGCAGGCGCCCCTTGCCCGCGATGGTCACAAGCCATTTGTCATGATGGTGCTGGGGGTAAACGGCGTGGGCAAAACCACCACCATTGCAAAGATTGCCCACCATCTGCGGCAACAGGGGCGGCAGGTACTCCTGATCGCCGGTGATACCTTCCGCGCCGCAGCCATCGAACAGCTCCAGATCTGGGCGGACAGAATCGACACGCAGATGGTGCGGCACAAACTGGGTGCGGACCCTTCCGCAGTGGTCTTCGACGGCATTCGCGCCGCTCAGGCACGGGGAATCGACTGTGTGATCGTTGATACCGCAGGTCGTCTGCACACCAAGAAAAACCTCATGGCCGAGCTGGAAAAGATGAAGAGGGTGATCGAACGGGAAATCCCCGGGGCCCCTCACGAGGTCATCCTGGTTCTGGACGCCACCACCGGCCAAAATGCCATACAACAGGCCCGGGAGTTTCATCAGAGAATAGGGCTCACCGGCATCGCCCTTGCAAAACTCGATGGGACCGCCAGGGGAGGGATCATTATCGGTATTGCCAACGAACTGGATATACCGGTGAAATTTATCGGTATCGGGGAGGGGATAGAAGATCTCAGGGAATTTGATCCCTCCGTTTTTATTGATGCCCTTTTCAAAGAAGCAGGTGATGAACGTGGCGATTAGGGATGAAAAGCGCTACATGAAGATGGCCCTTGATCTTGCGGAGAAGGGGAAGGGAAGGGTAAGCCCCAACCCCCTGGTGGGGGCGGTTATCGTCAACGGAGACCGGATAGTGGGCACGGGATATCATGCCCGCTACGGGGATGTGCATGCGGAAACCAAGGCCCTCCAGGAGGCGGGATCGGAGGCCAGGGGCGCGACCCTGTTCATAAATCTGGAGCCGTGCTGCCATCATGGCAAGACCCCCCCCTGTGTCGACCAGATCATCCGGGCCGGCATCTCCAGGGTGGTCGTCTCCATAAAGGACCCTAACCCCCTGGTGAACGGAAAGAGCATCGATACCCTCAAGGGCAACGGGATCGACGTGAATATAGGGGTAATGGAGAAGGCGGCCCTTCGATTGAACGAGTATTTCCTCAAATATATCACCACCAATACACCGTTTATCATCCTCAAGTCCGCGATGAGTCTCGACGGGAAGGTGGCGACCAAAACCGGCGAATCGAAGTGGGTTACCGGGGAACGCTCCCGTGAATACGTGCATAAACTGCGAAATGAGATCGATGCCACCATGGTGGGTATCGAGACCATCCTCCGGGACAACCCCAGGCTCACCACGCGGCTCAAATCGGGTGAGGGAAGAGATCCGATTCGCATCGTCATCGACAGCCTCCTGAGAATCCCTCTCCGGGCACGGATACTTACCGAGGAATCGAAGGCGTCCAATATCATCGTCACCACGCTCAATGCCCCCATGGATCGAATCAAGCGGTTGGAGGAAAATGGGGCAAAGGTGCTGTATATCAAGCCAAAGGGGCGGAACCGCGTGGATCTGCTTTCAATGGTAAAGGAGTTGGGTAATCTCCAGATTACCTCACTCCTCATAGAGGGGGGACCCGGAATCAATGCCTCTGCGATCCAGGAGGGAATCGTGGATAAGGTGATTATGTTCATCGCGCCGCGGATTATCGGAGGCAAGTCCGCACCCAGTGCCATACAGGGCGAAGGTGTCGCCCGGCTGGAAGAGTCCATAAAGGTTTACGACATAAGGACCGAGAGGCTCGGGGATGACCTGATGGTCGAGGGGTATATCCAAAAACCCCCGTCCTGCGTCTGGTCCCCCCTCGGTTGTAAGATTAAATAAAAAGGCTATAATATAAATAATGGAGTAGAATATGTTTACCGGAATAATCGAGGGCATGGGAAGGGTGGTATCCCTGGTTCCCCGCCATGACGGGGCAAATCTCTCGGTCTCGCTGCCCTTTCCTGAAGGCTCTTTGACGGTCGGACAAAGCCTGGCAATAAACGGCGTATGCCTTACCATGACCGGCGGCGACGGCGAAGGGGGTGATTTCTTCCTCAGCCGGACCACCCTTGCCGGCACCAATCTGGGCAGTGTACGGTGCGGGGACAGGGTCAATATGGAGCGGCCGCTTCGGTTCAACCAGTATCTGGGGGGACACCTGGTGACCGGGCACGTGGATGCCACGGCCATTATCCGGGAGATCCACGGTCGGGACCTGCGCCTGTCTTTGCCTCGGGAACTGACGGCCTACGTGGTTCCCAAGGGGTCCATAGCGCTTGACGGCATCAGTCTCACCGTTGCCTCGGTGGAGGGAAATTCCTTCCGGGTAACCATAATACCCCATACCTGGGAGCATACCACGCTCAAGACGCGGCGTCCGGGAGACCGGATGAACGCGGAGGCGGATATCATCGCAAAGCATGTGGAACGACTGCTGCATCACAAGGGAGACAATCCGGGAAAAGCCACGAAAGAAGGCGTGTCCCGGGAAAAACTTGTTCTTTCCGGTTTTATAGTCGAGGATTACAAAGGTGAAATTTGACAGCATTCCAGAAGCCATTGATGCAATCCGAAATGGCGAGATGGTCATCGTGGTCGATGACGAAGACAGGGAAAACGAGGGGGACCTCACCATAGCCGCAGGCAAGGCGACCCCCGATGCAATAAACTTCATGGCAAAACATGGAAAGGGGCTTATATGCCTTCCCATGGAGGGAGAACGCCTCGATGAGCTTCAGCTCCCTCTCATGGTCCGGGAGAACACCTCCCGTTTCGAAACCGCTTTCACCGTGTCAATAGACGCGGTGAAGGGAACCACCACCGGCATCTCCGCCGCTGACCGGGCACAGACCATACACGTGGCCATCGATCCGGAGACACGGCCCCATGATCTTGCCAAACCCGGACACGTCTTTCCCCTGCGCGCAAAAAAGGGGGGCGTGCTCAACCGGGCCGGCCAGACCGAAGCGGCCGTTGATCTGGCCAGAATGGCAGGCCTGTACCCCGCAGGGGTCATCTGCGAGGTCATGAAGGACGATGGGACCATGGCCCGGGTCCCGGATCTCATCCCCTTTGCCAGGGCCCATACCATGAAGATCATCACCATCAAGGATCTCATCGAATACCGGCTGAAAACGGAGAAGATGGTCTCTCGCAGGGCCGCCTTCTGTTTACCCACAAAATACGGTGAGTTCAAGGCAATTGCCTATCTGAGCCTGATTGACCAGGAGACCCATGTCGCCATGGTGAAGGGGGAATGGGGCGAGGACGAACCGATCCTGGTGAGGGTCCACTCCTCCTGCCTGACCGGGGATGCATTCGGGTCCCTCCGCTGTGACTGCGGCGAACAGCTTCACCACGCCATGGCCATGGTAAGCGATGCAGGCAAGGGGGTGATACTCTATATGAACCAGGAGGGCCGGGGCATCGGCATTCTTCACAAATTAATGGCATACGAGCTTCAGGACAACGGAAAGGATACGGTGGAGGCCAACGAGGCCCTGGGGTTCGACGCCGATCTTCGCGAGTACGGAATCGGGGCGCAGATCCTCGCCGACTTGGGGGTGAAAAAGATCCGCCTCTTGACCAACAATCCGAAAAAGATCGTCGGCCTGCAGGGATACGGCATGGAGGTGGTCGAACGGGTGCCCATCATGATCCCGCCCTGCCATACCAATATCCACTATCTTAAGACCAAAAAGGAGAAGATGGGCCACCTGTTGACCCTGTAATGCACGTTTGTGAAAAGGAGAGAGGTTATGCCCGATGTCATACAAGGTGACTTCAATGCGCACGGCATCCGTTTCGGTATTGTGGTAAGCCGTTTCAACGACTTTATCACCGGCCGGATGCTGGCCGGCGCCCTGGACGCATTAAGCCGGCACGGCGGGGAGGAGAAGCACATTCAGATCGTGAAGGTGCCCGGCTCCTTTGAAATTCCTTATGCAGCCTCACGCATGGCCCGCCTGAAGAGGTACGATGCCATTATATGCCTGGGGGCTGTCATCCGCGGGGACACCCCCCATTTCGAATATATCAGCGCCGAGGTGACCAAGGGCATCGCAAAGATCGCCATGGAAACGGATATTCCGGTCATCTATGGGGTCATCACCACGGAGAACATCGAACAGGCGATTGAACGGGCAGGGACCAAGGCGGGAAACAAGGGATGGGATGCCGCAATGGCCGCCATGGAGATGGTCGATCTGTATAAAAAGCTCGGGGGAGAGGCCTGATTTGGTCTTAGAATCGCATGGGCAAGAGACGCAAGGCTCGTGAATTCGCACTGCAGGTGCTCTTTCAGCAGGACATCACCCGTGACAACTGGGAGGAAAGCCTGAACCTGTTCTGGGAAATCACCCCTGCGGACCCGGAGGTCATCGAATTCACCACCACACTGGTGAAGGGAACGATCGAGCATCTGCATGAAATCGACGACCTGATACGACGATTCGCTCAAAACTGGGACATCAACCGCATGGCCATAGTGGACCGGAATCTTCTGCGATTCTCTATCTATGAGCTCCTTTATTTTGAGGGTATCCCGCCGAAGGTCACCATCAACGAGGCAATCGAGCTGGCCAAGATCTTCGGCACAAAGGATTCGGGCCGCTTTATCAACGGCATTCTGGACAGGATATGCAAGGAAATGAACATCAAGGAGGACAAAGAGGCACAGGCACACCATGACATTAACCTTGAGCACCCATAGACCGGCGCATACCTATTCCGGGCAGGTACTGGTCGCCTATATATTTTCCAACAGCAGGCCGCCGAAGGGCATTGCTGGATACGTGGATTGGATCCTGGATGGTCAGATCTCGGACCTCATCCTGAACGAGAAGGTGAAGGGCGGCTTCTGCGAATCGCTGCTGGTGGTTACCGGGACCAAGATAAAGGCCCATTTTCTCCTCATCATCGGCGCAGGTAACTTGAAAAAGCTTGCCCCGGGCATGATCAGGGAACTCGGGCGCTATACCACAAGCGTGCTGGAGGGCCTGAATGTCCCCCATTTCGGTCTCTATCCTCACGACCTGTTCCTGCCGCACCTGGATTCCTATGATATACTCGACGAGCTCCTGTCGGGATTGAAGTCGTCCCGTCGGGAGGGCGTACAGATCACCATCCTGTCAAGCACCCAGAAGCAGGAGGACACCATCTTAACATGGCTCACGGATAAGGCATATATTCTCAAGACCGCATAGCGTCGAGCATGAAACGTGATGCTCAACATAGTTCCCCCTTCCCGCAGGATGTCGACCATTTATTATGGCACCGATGGCACCCCCTCCCCCATGGTCTTACCCTCGGAAAATGCCCTATCCTGCGGGCGAACATACGATCATAACGCATATTCACCCTGTCATGAAACATATTCTGTTTTCGGATATACATGGAAATCTCGAGGCATTGCACGCCGCGCTCGGGTTTATGGAAAACCTTCCCGACGCCCGTATCTATTCACTCGGGGATATCGTGGGTTACGGGGCGAATCCCAAGGAGTGCCTTAAGGAGGTGCAAAGGATCGCCCATGAGTCCCTGGCGGGAAATCACGATCATGCCGCAGTGGGATTGACCAGCATCGAATACTTCAATACCTTTGCCAGGCAAGCGGTTATGTGGACCGCCGATGCCCTTGATGAGAATGATCGGGCGTACATCGCGGGCCTTCCCCTCTCTGCGAGCATAGCGGATACGATGTTCCTCGTCCATGCAACACCGATCCTTCCGGGGGCGTGGCACTATATCATGAGCATGGATGACGCCAGGGAAAACCTCACGGCCTTCGACGAGCCGGTTTGTTTTCTCGGGCATTCACACTCACCCATAGGGATCGGCATAGGGCCCGAGGGCGCCATCACGGTTCACGAGGAGACCCCCCTCTACCTCAAAAAGGGCCACCGCTATATCATCAATGTGGGGAGCATAGGCCAGCCCAGGGATGGTGATTGGCGGGCCTGTCTGGTGGTGTATGATGACGAAACGCGTTGCGTGGAATTTATTCGCCTGGAATACGACTGTGCCGGTGCCCAGGAAAAGATACTCCGGGCGGGACTGCCCGAATTCCTTGCACAGAGGCTTCAGTACGGACGGTAGCATCACCGCGCCTCAGCCTCGCTCAATGCCTGCCGAATGACCCGATCCATTTCCGGGACCTCCCCTGCCGCACCCTTCAGCAGACACATGAAAAATTCCCTGTTCCCTTTCGGCCCCTTGATCGGGGACGGGATGATCCCCTGCACGGCAATGTCGTGATCATGCGCAAACGCAGCCATCTCCCTGAGCACCCGTTCATGGAGCATAGGGTCCCGAATCACCCCTCCCTTTCCCACCTCACCCCTTTTAACCTCAAACTGGGGTTTTACCAGGGCGATAATCCGCGTGCCCTCGGCGAGAAGGGGAAGGAGGCCGGTCAGTACAAGTTTCAGGGAGATAAATGAGCAGTCGATGGTTACGATATCCACCCGGTCGGGAATAAGATCCGGGGTGACATATCGCGCATTGACCCGCTCCAGGGTTACCACGCGCGGATCATTTCGCAGTCCCCAATCGAGCTGTCCGAAGCCGACATCGAGCGCATAGACCCTTGCGGCCCCATGCTGCAGGAGGCAATCCGTAAATCCGCCGGTCGACGCGCCCACATCCAGTACGGTGAGCCCGGTGCAATCGATGGCGAAACGCCGGATCGCCGCCTCGAGTTTCACCCCTCCCCTGCCGACATAGGGGTGGTCAAGGCCCCTGACCTCGATATCTGCACCCTCGGACACCTCATGGCCGGCCTTTTGCACACACCTCCCGTCCACAAAGACCTTTCCTGCCATGATCAATGCCTGGGCGCGCGACCGGCTGGAGGCCATCCCGCGCTCGAACATCAGGCTGTCCAGGCGCATTATGCCTTTCCTGCGGCAATCTCCTCCCTGATCCCTGCCGCCACCAAGGGGATGAGGAGTTCATGGTGCCCGGTGAGGGAGTATCCCCTCCCCCTGCCGGCAACCGGACGTTTCACTACGTTCTGAAGGGGACGATACTGCCGGATGAAGTCCATGTCCACGGTAACGTAGTCGTTCAGCGGGATTCCAGCGTTGACGATCATGGAAACGGCCTTGAGGAATACCTCCGGGAGTATGACGGCGGAGCCGATATTGAAATATATCCCTCCTGCATCGAGGGTTTGTATGGATGCAACCAGGCGGTGAAAATCCCTCATGCTCCCCTCGCCGATCAGCGCGCCGTCGGCGCTCGGATGCATGTGGATGATATCGGTCCCTATGGCCACATGCACGGTCACCGGTATCCCCATCTCATAGGCGCGTGCCACCAGGCTGTACGCGCGGAATCGAGGGCCGTAACCCGCCAGCCAGCGGCCCACTCCCTCCCCGATGCCCGAGCCTGCCGCCACCCCATCATTGATCGCCTTGTTCAGCAACTCCCCGGTCTCCGCTGCCATGCCGAATTCCCCCTTGTTCAGGCCCTCTTCCACGTCCTCCGAGGTCTCTCCGAACAGGGCGATCTCGAAATCATGTATGAGTCCCGCCCCGTTCAGGGCAAGGGTGGTGATGAGTCCCCGCTCCATGAGATCGATCAGTATGGGGGAAAGCCCGCACTTTATGACATGCGCGCCCATTGCCCAGATGATCCCCCTCTTCTCCGCATGTGCGCGGGCAACCGCGCCGATGATCGCCCGGAGCGTTTTTCCTGCAAGGATATTGGGGATATGGTCGAAAAAGGGGGCCATGCGAAGGCCCGGATCCTGCGCACGGGAAAAGTCCTCTATCCGCACCCTGCTCTTCCGTTCCCGTATCGACCTGGGCCTGATCTTCGGCAGCCCTTCCCGCTCCTCCATGGTCAGCGCCCTTCCCTGAAATTCGAAAACATGTGTTCTTCAACCAATTCGCACAGGATATGGCCGATCATGATATGCGCCTCCTGAATCCTCGGGGTGCTCGCAGAGGGAACGGAAATGACCACGTCAACTGCATCACGCAGGGATTCCACGTTCCTCCCCCCGACCAGGGCGATGGTTCCCATTCCCTTATCCCGGGCCTTTTTCAACCCCGCAAGCACATTTCCCGACGATCCGCTGGTGGTTATGCCGAAGGCGACGTCGCCCTCCGCGCCCAACGCCTCTACCTGGCGGCTGAAGATCATGGTGTAGTCGGAATCATTCGCAATGCAGGTGAGCACGGAGGTGTCGGTGGTCAGGGCGATGCCGGGGAGGGCCGGCCGGTCGAAAAGAAAGCGATTCACCAGTTCGGCGGCAAGATGCTGGGCATCCGCCGCACTCCCCCCATTGCCGAAAAAGAGGACCTTGTTCCCCTGCTTGAGTGCCCTGATCAGCATCTCGGCTGCGGCCGCCAGTTGATCCATCGAGCCATCCACGATATCCTGGTGCACCTTTATGGACTCGCGGACGATCCTGCGCGCTGCATCTATAATGGTATGTTTCATGCCCCGCTCTCCTGTTTCACGATTCCCTATGGTTTCAATGCCCCCAATTCATGAAGAAACCTGATGCTTGTGTCTATCCCCTCGATCCTTTGAATCTCTATGGTGTACGTCGCGTTGATCCCATGTGCGCCGAGGAGTGTGAAGAATTGTGCAAAGTCGAAGGTCCCGCTCTCCAGGCTGTTGTGATCATCGAGCCTTCCGAAATTGTTGTGAAGATGGAAATGGGCGATATCTCCTGACAGGACGTCCAGCCAATCCTTTAGAGAGGACTTAGAGAAGAGATTGAAGTGGCCCACATCGATGCAGGCCTTCAGAAATCCCGAGGATGCCAGGTCCAGCAGTCCCCTGATGGCCTCGGGCCGGTCATCCCATATGTTTTCCATGACAATGGGGATGCGCCGTTTCTCCGCATCCTCCACCAGCCCGCGAAGCCCCCTTATTGCGTTTTCCGGCCATTTCCTCCAGTAACCGGGTTCCGCCACGAACTGATTGTACGTGCTGTGAAACACGATGTATCTCGCATCGAGCTCCGCAGCTATCCTGAGCCCCTGCCGCAGCCGTTTCTCAGCCACCTCACGGACCAGCGGATCATGCGAGTGGTAGGCAAGATCGTAAAAAGGGCCGTGCATGCCGCAGGTGCAGCCGTTTTTTTCGAGAATACGCCGGATCCTGCCCACATACGACATCCAATCGCCGTCCAGCAGGGCCGGGGAATGGAAGGTGGGTATCTCAATATTGATGTCACCGGGGTGATTCGGACTGAACAGCGAATCACCGGACGGTCCATTCACGATGGACACAAAAAGGTCGTCCCGCGTAATCATCAATCAGATATCCTTTCAACCAAGCTTGTCTGGCGCAGCCCAGCGCCGCACCAACCAAACTTCGTCAGGCGAAGTGAAGCTTCGCACTATGCCACTCTCGCGAACATAAAAGGGCCTACAACCCAGCTCTTTATCTATCTTACTATAATTTCCGGTCAAAAAACATCACTCACGGCCCCCACACACTGAATGCGTGAGTACTGAAAAGCGATCCGTCTGGGAAGGACTCGAGAATTGAGTAGAAAATTGAATCAGAATGCAAAGAGGCTGCGCAGCCATCAGAAATGGCGGAGAGGGAGGGATTCGAACCCTCGAGGCAGTTTTACCCACCCACACGCTTAGCAGGCGTGCGCCTTAAGCCAGCTCGGCCACCTCTCCATCCAAGATAACTCTTTGTATCAAATAGATATGTATCCGAGTTCTACATACCAGCACGATAATCCACCCTGCTGGCTGACCCGGTCGTTACCGATTCGAACCGCTGCAGAAATCTCGATTCACCTCAAGATACCACCGATTCACAGCACCTTTATACCAAAAATTCGCCAAGAAGGCAATGGAATTATGCCTGCTTGGCATAACTTATAAGGAAATCGCTGAAGGCTTAAGTATGGAAACCATTAAATGGGCATGCAAATTCAAAAAGAATCAAAAATTCATCATAAAGGATTAAGTCATTATAAAGCATGCTCTATTGTTTTTTACGTGTCAAGAGACTTTTCTGCAAGAAATAATTTGTCTATTTTGTTGAATTCTAATTCATGGATTGCAGCGGAGGGATTAAATCCCTTTTCAAGGAGCCTCAAAAATTGGGTCATTGGAATAAAAACTAACCGTATGTCCCCATCCCTTTCAGGTCCAGCCTGCCAGACGATTCGCCTGAACCGTTCCGATATAACAGCGCGGTCCTCCCTTTCATCGAAATCCGGAAGAGGGGAAGCAATAAGGGCAGTCGGAGGGGATGAAAGATCGCCCCTTCTTTGCAGGCGTTGCTGGTAAAAAAACAATTGGTAAAAGTCCTCATTGGATATCTTTCTCTCCGGGTATGGTCCGTCCTTGCTGGCCTTCCAGTATGGTTTGTATTTTGCGTCCATCACACCGAACACCTTTCCGGACCTCCAGATTTCCAAATCCGGTCTAACCCTGGCATAGGGACATCCTTGATTGTCTAACAGGGCATTGCGGTCCGGGGCCTGTCGCCTGATGCTAAAGCCCACTCTTTCGAGTACATCCGTCATCAGTCTTTCCACAAATCCCTCAAACAGATGGGCCATATCCAGGACGATCCCGAAAACCTCTTGCATACCCTCTTTAAAAAATGATTCTGGCCTGAGCCCGAAGACAAGCATCTTTGAAAGCCCGTGGGCCACACCATAATGTTCGTTCAGCCGGTTATATCCATGGATGGCCTTATCGAAATCTGCATGATCTGGAAATATGTCCGATGCAAATTCCCGAAAAGATTGAACATGCTGCAAAGTGCCCCGTTTGACATTCGCACTTTTGGCCAAGGAAGCTGCACTTTTCAGCCCGGCAAGCACCATCCGGTTATCAAGGTTATTATACGTTAGGCAGTGGTATCGGCACACAATCTCCTTTGCTTTGGAACCCTTCCATGGAAAGTTCCTTTCCCAAAGGGGCCTCCCCCGGAGGACATTCAAAGGCTCTACGCGCTTCATGTAGTTTCTGGAAAGCCCGATTCTTAAAACTTCATCCACTTCTTTACAGAGAATGGCACAAAGAATATCTTCAAAACCATTCCCCCAGGACAAATCCGAATAAGATCGAAGAAGCTTCTCAGGAACATTCCCGTCAAGCACGTACCGGATAAGCGTACAAAACTCTTTGGCAGAGGTCCTTGGCAATACCTGCACACGCAAGCCCTTATAAACCATCACCCCGACTTTTGATGAGGCTTTAAAGGCAAGGTGCCTTCCGCTGAGGTCCGGGATGACTGTCACCAAGGGCTGGAATTTTTCACAGGTCTTCTTGAATTCGCTTTCCGTGCAAAAGGAGAAATCCTCCCTCAGGAGGCTCACTTCCCCGAACTCCCTAAGGGTGATTGTCTTTTGGACCGATGCCTTGGAATTCATTCGGATTTACTCAGGCCTCTTAATATCTCAATAAATCTCTTGGAATCATCGACCACGTGCTGATCCAATGTGCCTGAATCATCCACCATATTCCCTAACACCCTTTGCATCAGGGATCGGTCCGCATAACAATACTCCTCCAGCAAGGGGAATATCTCGTATTGAATCCTGTTTTTCAGGATCTCGATCGGGTCCTTGGAGTCTTTTAAAATCAGCAGATAGGAGTGGCCTATGATCTTATCTCTATCAATCCCGACACCCATCAAACGATCATTGATTCCTGCCAGGAACTGTGAAAGCCTCAGTCCTTCGATCTCATCATAAAATGCCTTGCCCTGGTTCAGAATATCCAGATTGGGTGCAAATGCATAAAAAAGGAACCGTCTCCTGATGGCCAGATCCATCAAACTTATGCTTTTGTCTGCCGTATTCATTGTGCCCAGGACATACAGATTTTCCGGCACATAAAATTCATCCCCGGATTGCTGTAAGATTGCCGTATATGTTTCACCCCGCTTGTCTTTTTCCAATAGGGTAATCAACTCACCCATGATCCGGGCCACATCGCCCCGGTTTATCTCATCAATAATGAGCAGATATTTATTTTTCGGGTCGGATTTGGCCTTTTTACATACAGATTTGAAAATCCCATCCCTTAGTTGAAAGCCTTCTTTTTTGGTTGGTTTGAATCCCTCGATAAAATCCTCGTAGCAGTACGAAGGGTGGAATGTTACCTGCGTGACCGTGTCCTTTCCAAATGTATCTTTCCACCACTTGGCCAGTTGCAAGCCTTCATTGTTTTCCCTGTGCCCGGTGGACCATAAAGGATCATATTGCTTTTTTCTATAAGGAGATCATATATATCATCGATACCATCATTGATAATCGGTTTACCAATCCCCCAACCCTTATCATTGAAGAAACAAACCAGTGAATGGACATCTAAAAGATTCCCATCCTTTAATCCATATTCTTTTTCCAATATATCCAAAATGTTCTTATATAATTCGGTGCAATGAATGATCCTTTCCACGGGGTCTCGTCTTATGGTGTCTTTTCCTAAAAGCTCGGTGACTGAGGCTTTATAGGAATTTGGCTTACAATAGGCGTATTCTTTCGGATTTGAGATGGCAAGGAGGTAGCTCACCACGGTTGGCGTAATCCCTCTTTTTTTCGTATCTGCAGCGCCAGATATGGTTTCCACCTTTGACCATTCAAGAAATCTTTTAAGGCGAACTTCAAGATTTTCCGGCCCATAAAGCAAGGCCAATATATAATCCCTCAGTTCCTCTTCCTCGATCTCATTGGCGAAGGCTTTTGCAAACATAGCCTCATATATGGAAATAAGGTTAACATGGGATTTCGTAATATTTTAGCCCTTTGAAAATTTACGCGACTAATCTAAATTCATTTTCAACCGATGTATTGGGATCGATGCATTCTTTGGCCAACGCCAATACCGTTTCAACCGGATTGAGTTTCTTCAGTTCAGCTGATCTAAACAGTGTCATCAAGATTGCTTGAGTTTTGGCCCCCCTGTCAGACCTGTTCTGCTGGGATACCTTTCTGTTGATGGCCGGTTTTCGCATCTGCTGTTCACCATGGTTGTTATAGGGACTCACCCCGTGATATTCAAGGAAGGTGAATAGCTCGCCTCTGTGGCGATTTAAGCGCTTAATGAGCCGTTTGGCATCCTTGTCATCACCAGGGGTTTCAAGAAATTGATGAAGCCGGGCATAGAGCCTTTGTTTTCGTCGCTGAAAATCCTGTGGATTGAGACGCCCTTTTCGTTCAGATAGACGAATGGCATCTTTGAGTAACCGGGAAAGTTTTTTTCGAAACCGCTTCCATGCGTTTGAGCTATTGCACTTATCCACCTTGAGCAGTTCGGTGAACAAATGATAAAAACACCTCTGCTTGGCCAGCGCGCACAGTTTATTATAGGCGCCCCAGAAATCACAAATCAGGATTCCCGTGAATATATTTCCAAAAACCCTTTTTACCACAGGAGAGCCTCGACTTTTATCAATGACATAGTA
>JBLIRP010000069.1:0-20038 GCA_049472355.1 bacterium
TGCCCCCCGGGCTGTACCCCATTCCACCCATCAAGGAGACGTATTCGAGGAGGGAAAACTCGCCGTTGATGCCCAGATACCCGTAGGGTATACCATATCCCGCTGCATAGCGAAGAAAGGGACCGCTCAATGATCCCTCGCGCTGATAGGGTGAGGAGGGATAGTAGGATCCCCGTTGCGGGTACCGTTGGGCCATGGATACTGCGGGAACAAGGCACTGAAGGGACACCTGGAACACAAAGGCACACACGAGCACGATAACGGGATGAATGATTGTTATTGACGATGGTCTCCGCATATCCGACCCCTCACCTTTCCCTTTTTGTCGGTAGTATGGGCCTGCATCTTTTCACCTGGTGATCCCTATTCACTCTCGAGTATCTTGAGCATCTCCTCATCCATATAGGGCTCGGTCTCATACTTGTCGATTTTTTGAAGTTTTTCGGTGATATCCTGGACGATATCGCACTGGATGAGTATCTGCTCCAGGTATTCCAGGACCACGTGCCGCTCCTTGGGTTCCTTGAGCATGATCTCGGTGAGCCCCCTGACGCAGGTGATGGGCTGGTTTATATGATGTGCCGTGGCAATCGCCAGGTCCTTTGCCGCCTTGATCCGTTCGATCTCCCGCTCCTGCTCCTGGATCTTCAAATGCTCCGTGATGTCATGGAGGAGAAGGAAGATGAGGGGTTTTTGTTTCAGCCCGCTCTTCGGCGAAAGCATATATCCCTTGAAGGTCTTCGTGATATTGTTGTTCCCGCTCAGTTGGATCTCGAATTCCTGGTTTTGGTCCCGGTGATCAGAGAGGGATCGAAACGCCCGTTCGATTCGTTTCTTGTCCTCAACGGTAAGGAGATCAATCCAGTTTTTTCCCACCAGGCTGCTCAGGGATAATCCGAACTGGGTCTCCCAACTCGGGCTTGCATACAGACAATTTGTATCCTCGTCCAGCAGGAGAAGCAGATCGTGGATATTCTCGACCACGATGCGGTAGCGATCCTCCGATTCCCTCAATCCCAGCTCCGCCTTCTTTTGTCCCTCCACGATCCTCATTTCCTTGATCGCCCGGTCGATCCTCAACTTCAGGACATTATAGTCGCAGGGTTTGAGGATGAAATCGTATGCCCCCTTGTGCATCGCCTGCATGGCCATCTGCAGGGATCCATATCCGGTAAGCACCATGACGATGACACCGGGCGCCCTCTGGAAGATTGCGGAGAGCAATTTCTCGCTCCCCATCTCTTCCATGATCAACTCGGTGAGCACGATGTCGAAGCTGTCCCGCTCCAGTGCCTTGAGTGCCCTCGACACCGTGGATACGCCCACCGCCAGGTACCCGTCGAAATTGAGAAGGGAGATAAAGCTCTTCAGCACGAGGGGGTCGTCATCGATAATGAGGATCTTCCATCGTTTCTCATCGGGCATGACAGACCTCCTGCGAAATCGTTTCAGGGACGGGTGAGCCCGTGTACAAGGGGAGGGTGACGATGACGGTCGTTCCTATTCCGTCAAGGCTGTTGATACGGATATCTCCTCCCATGTCATTGATGATCCAGTAGGAGACCGTGAGCCCTAGTCCGGAGGCATTGGTTTTTTTCTTGGTGGTGTAGAAGGGATTGAAGATACTGGGAAGGTGCTCAGCCGGAATCCCGCGGCCGGTATCGGTAAACTGTATCTCGATGTATGCCTCTTTGTTGAGGCTGGAAAGGGAGATCTTGCCTCCCCCTTCCATTGACTCGATGGCGTTGACGATGATGTTGAGGAATGTCTGGTAGAGCAGCTTCGAGTTGGCGAGCACCATTGCGCTATCGGGGCTGAACGCGAACTTGATCTGTATTTGATCGAGCTTCATCTGGTGCTTGGTCAGGGAGACCACCTTTTGGAGAAGCTGGTGCACATCCACCAGGCCCTTTTCTGAGGTGTCGAACTGGGATATCTCGATAATCTTTTGCATGATATTCTCGATACGGTGCTCGCTCTCTCTGAGCATATCCAATGCATACCGGTGCGTCTGGACGAAGTTGCTGTTCTTTTCAAGGATCGTTATGACGTTCTTGACCGCCTGGAGGGGATTGTTTATCTCCAATGCCATGCCGGAGGCGAGTTTTCCCATGGACATCGTCGATTCGGAGCGCATGATTGCATGCTGGGTTTCCTTCAGATCGGTTACATCCCTGATGGAACCCTGCACGCCGCACAGCATCCCTTTCTTATCCCGTGTCGGCGAATAGGTCATCTGAAGCCAGCATACCCCCCTGGCGGGATGGTTGATCTTGAATTCAAATTTTCCCTGATCGGGTGTTTCGACGAGATTGTTCATCAACGCCATCATCTTCCCCTTATGTTCGGGGAGGACCAGATCGTAGAACCGGTCAGGTTCCGACATGAGGGCACTTGCGGATTCCCCAACCACATATTTGCAACTGGGGCTGACAAAGGTGAATTTCCCCTTTGTGTCGAGAGAGAACACCATATCATGGATACTGGTGAGGATCAGGTGGCAGGTTTCCGAAAGGTTCTTGATCGCCCGCATGTTTCTCTTGACAATGATGATGACGCTTCCGAAATAGAGCGCGACAATGAACAGGAAGGGGAGCCTGAGGAGGTAGTCCTCCTTGTAGATGAAGTTCCTTTGGAGGTGATGGATGAGAAAAAACCCGTAGATGGTGCAGAAAATGAACGCACTGAGGATGACGCTCTTCAGGCTGTGGGCAATGCTGATAATAATGATCTCGAGAAAGAATACCACATAGAAATCGGCCTCGATGACACCCGCCGTATAGATCCCCAGCGAGATCATGGTGGTGTCGAAGAAAAACAAAGCTATGTCAAAGGTCTTATGATCGAAGAAGGACTCCTTTTGAAAGCTGAGTATAACATTGGAGATGACGTAGATGATGATGAGCAGGGATTCGGGTGAAATGAGCGAGAAAAGATTGAGCCCCTGACCGAAAATGATAAGGTACGAGATGACAATAACGACCAGCCATCGTGTCAGGAGTACGATTCTCTTTTTTGACCAATCCACACCGAAGTTCATTACGTACGTCCGTATTCCATGGCAGCCTAATGTGTTGCGTTGATATTCAGCAACCTGGTCACCTTGCTCAAGAGCGCATCCATCTTGAAGGGCTTTATCATATAAGCATCCGCTCCGCACTCCTTGGCCTGGTAATAGAACTTCATCTTTGTATACACGGCTGTCATGATTAGAATGGGTATCTTTTTCCCCTCCTCCATTTCCCTGATGGAGGAGCAGACATAGAAGCCATGCCTGCCAGGCAGTAAAACATCCAGTATGACGAGGTCGATTACATTCCCCTTGACGATATCCAGTGCCTCGCTGGCATTGCCCGCATGCATTATGCGACAGCTCAAAGGCTTTAGCATCTCCGCAATGGTCATCCGAATTGCAGGCTCATCATCAACGATCAGAATAGTATGCGGCTTTTGAGGAAAATCGGAATTGCTGTCAATCAACGTAATCCCTCCTTTGCCTTCGATAGTGAAACCGCTCTTCAGTGGGAACGCTGACCGGATAAACAGCCTATCGGTGAATGTATTCATTCCCTCCATTTCTTATCGGTGTCAAAGGGTATTCCCTTTGTGGTCAATCCCGATAAGCATATCCCATGCCATAATTTTTATGATATCGGCGGGATAAAAAGAATAATATATTTTAAAAAAAGTTATAAAAAAATAAGATACTAAAAAAATGCCGGAATGGCAGGGAACGGGCACAGGAAGATGATCAAATTTTCAACAGAGGCATCCCCAAAAAATGATCATTTGGGCAACCGCTCTCTGCTCAATACATTAATAGCTGCGATGCGCCCGGGAGGGTCGGGTTACAGGTAAAGTCGTGGGGCCTTCAGGTGAACGGAAGGGGTTCATAGTGGCTCCGCTTCGCTTCGCCCTAGCAAGCTTGGATTGGTGAAGTCGTGGGGGTTTTGGTAGTTCGAAAGAGTAACATAGTAGCTTCGCTGCGCTTCGCTCTGGCAAGCTTTGTTTATGGGGCGGCCAGGAAAAATCCCACCGCCAGCAGCGCCTGGGTCAACAGGACCATTGCGACGTTCGCGCCCTGCGCGGGGACAAGCCGTTCCCCCTGATCGTAATCCATGAGCGCGCCCTTGATCGCCCTGATTGCAAAGGGGAGGGTGAGGAGGCTCAATAAGGTCCAGGAAGGAAAGATCCCCATGAGGATGCCGAAGGGTACCCACAGGTAGGTAAGGAGGGTGATGAATGTATAGAGTATTCCCGCCTTCCTCTTTCCGAGGCGGATGACGATATGCCTGCGGCCGCCCATGCGGTCGGCCTCTGCGTCGGGGAATTCATTCAAAAAGAGAAGGTTGAAGGTGAGAAGGAAGGGAGGGACCCCTGCGAAGAATGCCAGTGGGGTGACCTTTCCGGTGATGATGAAGTAGATCCCCACGACCGGCAGGAATCCCAGGCCGAGTCCCGCGGACATTTCGCCGATTGCCAGCGTGCTGAGCAGCGGATTGTAGGCATAGATCATAAATATCCCGGGCAGGAGGATCATCAGAAACTCCCACCCCGCCGTGAAGGTGAAATAGATGCCGATCATGCAACCGATTCCAAGGCTTGTAAGGCCGATCCGCCTGGCCGTTTCCGGGGGGATGCGTCCGATGGGGAGAAGTCCGCTTCCCCCTGAAAATGGTGTGCGGGTGGTATGCAGATCGATCCCCGTTTTGAAGTCGTGGTAATCGTTCAATACGTTTACACTGATATGGAGGGCGACAAGGCCGATTAACGCAAGGATCGTGTGAGTGATATGTCGATATCCGGAAAGATACGCCGCGCCGGTGCCGACCATAACCAGGACCACGGAAAGAAGCAGGAACTGAGGCCTCGTCTCCAAAAAGGCTGTCTTCAGATTGGTCACGCGTATCCTCCAGGGGATGAAACAGGATGAGTTGGCCGAATAGAAAGATATATTAAAGATATGTTATCGTATACGCGATACGTTTGCAAAGGCCCCCTACGTTTTATCCCGGTTATGGTATACAGGGGTGCATATCCGTTACCAGCAAAGAAAGTCCATGCGGAGAGAGGAAATGTCGGAGATAAGACAGAATATTGCCATCAGGGAGTGGGTGATCATCGCCAGTGAGCGAGCCCGTCGCCCTCATGAATTCATCCAAAAAAAGCAGGTCGATAAGGAAACCCCGGACTACATGGAAACATGTCCCTTTTGCCCGGGAAATGAACACCTTGCCCCCCCTGAGGTCTTTTCCTTGAGGGATGACCGTAATGAATGGCTGGTGCGCTGCATTCCGAACAAATTTCCTGCGGTCAGTGCCCAGGGGACCCTCATTCATCAGGATGAGGGGATCAAGCGGAGGTTGAGCGGGGTTGGCCTGCACGAGGTCATCGTGGAGACACCGCATCACAGCCTTGCCACTGCGCTCATGGATGAACAACAGGTGATCAAAATTCTCGAGACTTACAAGTGCCGTTACCTGGAGGCACTTGGTGACAAGCGGATCGAGCTCGTCATCATCTTCAAGAATCATGGTCAATCAGCAGGAACGTCACTCGAACATCCTCATTCGCAGTTGATCGCCATTCCGGTGGTCCCGCAGCACGTGCGCGACAGGATGGAGGAGGCGATGCGTTTTTATGACGACCATCGGCGATGTGTGTTTTGCGAAATGCTGAAGGAGGAGATCAAGCTCCAGGAGCGCGTCATCCTGGAATCCGCCGATTTTGTTGCCTTCACACCCTATGCTGCCCTGTCGCCCTTTCATACCTGGATCCTGCCGAAACGGCACATGTCGAGTTTTACCCAGATCGACGAAACGGAGATGAGGGATTTCGCCGGTATCCTTAGGAAGGTGCTCAAAAAGATTTATGTCGGGCTCAATGATCCCGACTTCAATTATGTCATCCGCTCCATTCCCGCCCCGTACGGCGATACCTCCTTTTTCCACTGGTACCTGAGCATCGTTCCCAGGGTTTCCCTGGCTGCCGGGTTTGAATTGGGCTCGGGTATGTTCATCAATACCTCCATCCCCGAGGAGAATGCGGAATTCCTGAAGGGGATCGCGGTCGATTGACCTGCCGTTGCAGCCCGATTCAAGCCGGACAGAGGGGTTTTATTCGGGGGTGGCAGGGCCCTCGCCAGCAAGGGACGACAACGCCGTATGGATTGGCGTGGGGGGGCGGGTGCATCGAAACTCGTGGTCCACAAAGGCATTGGTGGTTTCTCCGAGGGCAATCAGGGCATGATCGGCCTTTCTTATAATCTGGTAGCCGAAGATAATGCTGCCGCGTCTGAGCTCTTCGATCCATGTGATTACCTCGAGTAGTTCATCATACCGAGCCGGTTGAAGGTACCTGCACCTGACCTCCACCACAGGGGAGAGGATGCCGGACTTTTCGATCTCGGAATAGGTGAGCCCTGCGGAGCGCAAAAGCTCGGTCCTCCCCATCTCAAACCACCTGAGATAGGTGCCATAGTAAACGGCACCGCCATGGTCCGTATCGGCGTAAATGACGCGGACCTCCAGCTTGTTGTAGTATCCTCCAGGGGAATGCCCCATTATCGATCGCCGGTGTTCCTTCATCGCGTAATACGATTCCTCAGAAGCCCTGCCTTGTTCCATGCATAAGGAGGGTGGATTCATCCGATATATCGCGTATAAACAGGATCAGGATAGCAGGAATGGGCTGCAGATGCAAGAATCGGCCGCATGGGTCGCGCGTGGGCATACATGTTTACTCGGTCATCCGCCCTCATCGGTTGAAGGCGATACCGTCTTTTTTGAGTGGGCCTGGGCGGCCTCTTCGTTGCCCAGGAGGGAGAAATAGCGGGCAAAATGGTGATGCGATTTTTCCTCGTCCCCCTTTTTATTGTAAAGGATGCCCAGAAAGTTGTGGCTCTCCGGGAATTCCGGGCAGATGCGAACCGATTCCAGGAACGCCTCAATTGCCTCATCAATCCTTTGATGATCCATCAGCGTCCTCCCCAGGTAGTGCTGGGCCAGCGGATCATCCGGTTTGATTGCTACGGCCTGTTTCAAAAATGATTCCGCATCTTCGATGCGGTCTCTCCGGTAAAGAAATATGGCGTAATCCCTTAACAGGTCCTCGTCCCTGGGGGAAAGGGTAAGCCCCTTTTTGTAGTATCCCTCTGCGTCCTTCGATGAGCCGAGCTTTTCATGGATGAGGGCGAGACTGTAGATGACATCGACATCGTTTGGATTATCCATGGACAGCGGGGTGAACTCTGCGAGGAGCCGGTCCGCCAGTTCCGTTTCAACCCGGCACCACAATTTAAGTCTCGAGAATCGTTCCATCGATCGCGAGGGGCATGAAGGGCATGCCTCGGCACGTTTTTTTATGTTGATGAGGCGGTCAACGGGCATCGGGTGGGTGGAAAGATATACCGGCGGCGAGATGGTGATCTGGGAGAGAACCCGCAATTTTTCCATGAACCGGGGCGCGCCCTCGCTGTTGAATCCGGATTGTGCGAGATAGCGCAATCCATAGCTGTCCGCTTCGTATTCCTGGATCCTGCTGTAGCTGAGGGCGAGATTCTGGTTGAGTCCCAGGCTGAGGGCCGGAATGCCTGCCTGGAGATCGCTGTCCCTGGCTATAAGCGCCCCCAGGACAATAAGGGCGAGGGTGGAGAGATCCACCTTTGCCTGCTGGGAAATGAAATTCATGAAGTGCCCCCGCATCACGTGGGCGGTCTCATGGCAGAGGACGAATGCCAGTTCATCCGCTGTGTCGCAGGTTTGGATCAGTCTGTTGGTGACGAAGATGTAGCCGTTCGGCAGGGCGAACGCATTGACGTCGCCGGAGATGATGGGAAAGAAGGTGAATTCGTAGGGATTGACTGGAAGATTACCCACGATCCTTTTCCCGATCCCTTCGAGCTCATGCCGGATGAGGGGATTCTTGGTAAAGGAGAGGTGCGGCCGTATCTGGGCGTAGACCTTCCTGCCGAGATCCACCTCGGGAGGAGTCTTCTGGGTTGATGCCCGGACAGAGCCTTGGCAGACGGTGAGCAGGAATATCCCTGAGACGATGCATGAGGCTGCAAAACGTATACAAACCTTTGGTATTTTTTCGTACATACTCATATTATAATCACTTGCAATGAAATAATCTAAATTTTTGAATCCTGGGGCGGGATCTCGGGAAATCGGTTTTATGCAGGACAGGGATTGAGGCAGGCATTTTCGCTGCGCATGGGAAGCATTGGTGAAGTCGCGAGCCTTTGGGTGAATGGAAGGGGTTCATAGTGGCTCCGCTTCGCTCCGCCTTAACGAAGTTTGGTGTGTAGCTCCGCTGCGTCCTTATAAAGGTTGGCCTTAGGGGTTGCCGAGGGGCACCATAGTGGCTCCGCTTCGCTCCGCCCTAGCAAGCTTGGTTACAGAATGCCCATTTTTTGAAATCCGAACCAGAGGAAGGCGACGCCGAACAGGCACAGTATGCCCCCGCACGCGATCATGATCCCTCGATAGAGCCGGTTTGACAGGAATCGCTTTCCCCCGCACACGCCGAAGGATACCAGGGTGTACCATGCAAAGTCGGCGGCAATGTGGCCGGTGAAAAAGGTGAATATCCCTATCCAGCCGTATATGAGGCTCGCCGCCACATACCCGATGCCGATCGTTGCCCACCAGACGGACCAATAGGGATTGGAAATACTTGCCAGTATCCCGGTGATGACCGGGCCGTAGGAGGAATGCCGTGGTTTATCCACACAAAAGGAGAGGCTGAGTCCCCTGGCCTTTGATAACGTGTCCCAGCCCATCCACAGGAGTATGCCCCCCCCGAGGATGCTGATGACCCCCACCACCTTGGCGATCGTGAAGAGGTGACCGAAGCCTGCGATAATGATGAGTATCAGGCCGAGCTCCAGTATGGCGTGTCCGATGATCAGGAAGAATCCGGTCCATTTTCCCCTTTTCATTGATTCAGTGATGGTGACGGTCAATAGGGGGCCCGGCATGAGGGCGCCCGAGAGTGCGACAATGAAGGCACTTATGAAGATACCGAAAAGCTTTACGATGTTCATTGCATGCTCCGCTTAGGGGATTCAGGCTGTTGATGATGCTCCACGACTCCGACGGGGCATGTGTCGCCGGTTGTTCCACTCCTGCTCAATGGCATGAGGATGTATACGATCCTTCTATGATACTACGACGCACGGTGTTTGCAATGCCCTTTGTGTCGAGATGGTCCTGCCAGGTAAAGTGCTCCCATGCACAGGGAAAGATCGAGTTGTTGTGGAACAGGGGGTCGTGCTCCAGGGCGAACCTGGAGTAGTGCACGGCCTCTTCCCAGACAGGGGTGCCGGGGATCGGAGAGAATTCCGCCAGCACCGGCACCCCTCCCAGGGCCGCCACCCTGTGGATGCTCGCCTCCACTTCCTTGACATGCTGACCGGGGAGCCCGGTGAGTATGTACACGCCGAGGTCGGCGGCTGAAAATCCGGCCTCTGCAAAATGGTGGAGCGCCATCTCGAGCTCCTCATCCCTCACCTTTCCCCCGGTGAGGTCCTGTCGCACGGTATTTGCCGTTTCATAGCCGAGGCGGATGGTCTTGAATCCCGCCCGGAACATGAGCTGTGCGAGTTCCCTGGTAACAAAGCGGGCGTGGAGCCCGTTGGGGGTATGGAGGGAGATGCCCTCCAGCCCCCGTTCCAGGACCCCATCGAGTATGGGCATGATGTGTTCTTCAGGATCAAACAGGAGGGCATCGTCATAAAACACGATGTTCCTGATGCCGTATTCCCTGACCCAGTGTTCAATCTCCCTTACCACCCGCTGCGGTGATTGTCTGCCGATCCCCTGGTCGAGCAGGTGAGAGGCGCAGTATGAACACCTGAAGGGGCATCCCCGGGAGGTTTGAATGCATACATACCCCCGTTCGCTCAGAAGGTCGAAGGCGGGATAGGGCAATGCATCGAGATTGTCGTTGTCCGGGAGAAGTGGCACCTCTGTGCCGGTGAGCTCGTGAAGGAGGCCCAGCACCTTTCGCTCGGCGTGGCCGGAGAGCACGTAATCCGCGCCCAAGGTGACCGCATGCAGGGGACAGAGGGTCACATACGTGCCGCCGATGATGATCGGTGCGTCCGGGAAGACCTCGCGCACGATTTTCATGGCATCCATGACCCCGGGATACCAATAGGTCATGCCTGTGGTCATCAGGATGGCCTCAGGGGAATGAGATATGCCCTGCAACTCCTGCATGAAGATTTCAGGCGGGATGCCGTACCGCCCGTAGCGGCGAGGCACCGATGCCAACTGAAGCGGCTTTTTGATCTGCTGTTTGAGGTACTGACCGTGCCCGAACCCTCTGTCTCCCCGCGGCCTTTTTCCCCATCGCATACGGGGGTGATAGCGATCCAGGCAATCGATGACCTGCACCCTGAAATTGCTTTCTCTCAGCAGGGCGGCGATGGAGAGAAGGCCGTACGGTTTGAGCCAGCAATCGTAGGCGGCAAAATCGTAAATCCACGGATTGATGAGGAGTACGCACATGGATATGCAACTATACCGGACGGAAGGAAACCGTCAGCACTTCAGGTCCTTCAGGCAAGGTTCACGGATGATCAAGGCGCATTCAGCACCGCCGCATAGGCATTGATCTCGCCCCATCCGAAGTACTGGTCCCACCCGATTGCACCGAGATCGATGGTGTTGGTCTCCATGATGTTTCTCACCTGGAGGGGCGTGAGGACAACCGTGGCCTTGTCGATGACAAGGGCTGCAACACCCGATGCCAGGGCACATGCAGGGGAGGTTCCTTCCATGAAATAGTAGAAGAAGGTGGAGAAGGTCGTGCCGTCGTGGGTCTGCTGCAGGATGCCGTCTGCGTAACCATCGAGGTTTTGATCCACGGTGATATTCCCCCCGGGTGCCACCAGGTCAAGCTCGGCACCGTAATTCGAATAGCTCGGCCTGGTCCGGTCGTACTGCACCGCCCCGACGGAGACGCAGTTGGTATAGGCCGCGGGGTACTCAGGCACGCTTGAACCTGCATTGCCTGACGAACCGAACAGGATGACACCCTGGTTGAAGGCATAGACGACCGCAGCTTCTTCGGTCGCGGATACCCCGACACCGCCGAGACTCAGGTTGATGACCTTGGCGCCGTTATTGGCGGCATAGTAGATACCGTCGGCCTCATCTGCAACCGTTACATTACCCAGACTGTCCATGACCTTGACCGCCAATACGGTGGATGAGAAGGCCACGCCCGCCGTGCCCAGCAGGTTGTTGGTGGTTTGGGCGATACACCCGCACATGTGGGTTCCGTGACCGCTGTCGTCATCCGGCGTTGCATCGGCGTTCACGAAGTCCCATCCCGGTGTGATGAGGGTGCCGGCAAGGTCGGGGGCAAGGGCATAGGGGGCCGCATTGCGATAGGAAACCCCCGAATCGAGGAGCGCCACCACCACCCCCGTACCCCTGGCGAGGTCCCATGCCCAGTTGGTGAACATGTGGGGCAGGTGCCATTGATACCGGTAGTAGGGATCATTGGGCACGAGGTGGGCGTGCCGGTAGTAATTGGGTTCTGCATAGAGCACCGCCGGTTCCATGGCAAGCGACTGCACCGTATCCATGACGCTTGCTGTGGAGGGAATCGATGCGAGGGTGAACCCTGCATGGAGGCTGGTGCGGATTTCGGTGCACATGTGCCTGCTCAGGGCGAGGGCGCGGTCCTGGGGAGGGGCGCCGGGCTGAAACATGACGATCACCTGGCGGCTCACGTATCCCGGCACGAGCGGGGAATAGTTGACGCCGGCGACCTGTGTCGCTGCCCGCCCTATACGAAGCTCACCCGTATCGATGCCGGTTCCCGGGGTGGTTGCGGCCGGAGGAGGTGAAGGCACCACCTCTCTTCCGGTGCGCCATTGAGGATCCGGTCTGTTATAGGCAAGGGTGAGGTTGAGGGTGTTGAACATGGTCGATAACGGGGTGGGACTCGCCGGTATATAGAAGGGGGCCTGTTGCCGGAAGGCGTAGGGATTGGGGTTAAACGATCCTGTCCTCCCGAAGGGGGGATAGAAGGGATACCCGGCATTCATCTGCGAAAAGCGCGGATAGGTCGAAGCGGGGAAAAAGTAACCGGGAAAACCGGAGGAGAAATTCGGCGCCGGAGACCACCAGGGTTGATAGTAGGGTGAAAAATAGGCTCCTGCTCGTTGAGCATGAAACGGTTGCATCAAGAAGAAGATGGCAAGTATGATAGCGCAGATGGTACAAAATGACACCTTTTCTCTGTTGCCCTGTGTAATCATGATACGCTTCCTGCCTTCCAAGGGTTTTGTGTGAGTTAAACGATGGATTGGTACTATGAAGATACGATATATATTAAAATATTATATTACAACAAGATAAAAATAACAGGGTATAGTGTCCAATAATTTTATAGATTACACCATGATAATTATACATTAATGGATTTCAATGTCATTTGTCAAATGGAATGTGTACCTGCTTCACCATATCCGCTTCAACCTCATTGGGGGATAATGCAATTGGCCGGGTTGGTGATGATCCCTTCATTCGAATGTGCGGAGGGACGTACTGCTGCATTTCCATCCCTTTCCTTGATTCGCCACATGCCTGTAAGGGGTTCCCTGTCTGTTCGTTGACACCATTACGATGGAGCCATGCCGCCTTCCTTGACAGCCCATGCACTCCAACCCTATAATTTTACGTATGGATAAGGACTGCTATGATGATATGATTACCAGGTGCCCGCTCCTGGGTGGGGAGGTTCCCTTTCGTTATTGCAGGAAGGTGGACGGAGGATCGCCCTGCAGGAGGGCGCCGGTTTGCTGGTCGGAGCACTTCGACATTGCGGAGTATATACGGAGGTTTTGCGCAGCTCACGAGATTGATCGGTTCCTTTCCGGGCCTGGTCCCGGGCGATTGGGACAGATCATGGAGAATTTGGAAAGGGTCAAGAGAATGGAAGCGGAAAAGAACATACAGAACACAAGGGATGAACTCATAGAGGAAATCCGCACACAGGCCCCCGAAGGCAAAATAACCTGTGCCAAGGCATGGTCCCTGGCGGATCGGTTCCATTATTCCAAGCGGGATATGGGGAGGCTCCTTGATGAGTTGAAGATAAAACTGACCGACTGCCAGCTTGGCTGTTTTTAAGTCAGCATGTCATCCATCATTTTCGGTCCTGTTCCATCCCGGCGCCTCGGAAGATCCCTGGGGGTTGATCTCGTCCCTTACAAGACCTGCACCTTCGACTGTGTCTATTGCGAATTAGGGCCGACCACCTGTCACATACGAACACGACGGTCTTACACCCCGGTGGATGTTCTCTGTGACGAACTCGGAGAGCGTCTTCAGCAGCTCAAGGGGGAGGTGGACATCGTTACCCTGGCGGGATCGGGAGAGCCGACGCTCAACGCGGATCTCGGGGTCATTATTGAGAGGATCAGGGGTATGACCGATCGCCCCCTGGGAATCCTCACCAACAGCTCGCTCCTTTCCGACAAAGCGGTGAGGGATGCATTGATGCCGCTCGATCTGGTGGTCCCCTCCCTGGACGCGTTGAGCGACGACGTCTTTCAGCATATCAATCGACCCGTTGAGGGGATCGGGATAGAGGAGATCCTCCATGGATTGATTCGATTGCGGGAGGAGTTCACCGGGAAGATCTGGCTCGAGGTGCTCGTATGTCAGGGCATCAATGATAGTGAATCGGAGCTTGTCCGGATAAAGGAGGCAGCGGATTCGATACATCCGGACAGGATCGACATCAACACGGTATTCAGACCACCCTCGGTCGAGGGTGTCCGCGCGGTGTCCCCGGACCGTTTGGAGGAGATTGCCGCGTTCATGGGTAAGAACGCCCAGGCGGTGGGCGCCGCACGCACCAGAGAAGGGGCTGCTGGGGGTTCCCGCAGCGTGCGCACCCGCCTTGCCACCCTTCTCCGGAGGAGACCCTGCACCTCGGATGATATTGCAAGCGCCCTGTGCCTTGCACGCATTGAGGCGCTGAAACTCGTCGAACAGATGGTTTCGGAGGGTACGATCGAAAGGATCGAGCACCAAGGAACCACCTACTACAAGGCCCCTGTCCCCGACCGGACCTGATCAGGTTTGCCTGTCTCGATAGAAATTTTGGCACCAGTCAATTGTCCAACTATGCCGAAGCATTTCCTCAAGCAGGGCACCGCCTTGAAGTTTGGATTCTCCATATAGCGTTTGGTGAGTGAGTCGCATGGCTCTGTCCGACGAAGGTTCATGAGGTTCATTCGCGGGGATTTTTTGTACACTGAAGGACAACATGTCGCTGCGCTTCGCTCCGCCCTAACAAAGTTTTGTTGCCGATAGTAGATGGTAGAAGCCCTTTCTCGTGCAATGCTTATCTGATATGTCGGCAAAGGAGAACAGAATGAAAAGTTATTTCAAGATTGGTCGCGACATTGTTGTCGGCAAGGGATTTAGTGCGAAACACTGGGCAGGTCCGATTGTTTTTGGCAAGGAAGCCATTTACCTCCTACCCAATGGCGTATCTGTAAAATCACTAAGGGCTGGATACGATTCAGCATCGGCAGCTGCAGGGATGCTTGGAGGCATTATTGGCGGCGCTATAGCAGGGGCTTTGCAGGGTAAAGACAAATCAAAGCCAACATGGCAAGAGAATATCGCCGAGATCAATAAGCTTCCGCCAGAGGTTCTCTCAGATCCGGATTGGAGCATGAAGAAAGGCAAGAGGCCAGTTATTTTGATCAAAAAAGACGACATCGATAAGTTTGAGCGGTCTGGCGGTAAACTTATGGTCGAAGCTTATGGAGACACCTTCAAATTGGGGCTTAAGCTGTTCGGACGCGGCAAAGCAATCGAAGCCATGAGAAATCTCGGATGGGCGGTATAGTTGCCATTCATCTTCTGAGGAAAGAACCTTTGCCAATCAATGCCTGCAGCGGATCGGCTGTGCCGACCGTTGAGACATAACGTTCATGCCTGATTTTTTGAGCATGCGATGCACTGACAGACACTACACATGCAAAAGGGGATTCACCACCATGCCTTATCGGGCAATCAAGTCGATATTCACGCTGTTTGCCGTTTTCATCCTGCTTGCCTGTTTTCATCACCAGGTGGTTGCCTGCGTGGGTGCGCGTGCATTGTCACTCGGCGGGGCCTTTACCGGGATTGCGGATGATACCGAGGCGACCTACTGGAATCCTGCCGGGCTTGCCAAGGCGTCCTCCGGAATCTATACCATGCATAATCTGAATCATCGGCGGGAATTCAACTACGACGACTATGTTGGGATATCCTTCAAACGGGGCGGCTGGGGGGTAGGTGGACAGTATATAGGAAAATCCACCTCCAGACGGGCCTGGGTGCTCACCTCGGGGCACGGGGTCCAGTTGGGGGAAATCGATGACGAATCAACGTGGCTCCAGGTCGGTGCGGGTCGTGCATGGTCATTTATCCTGATCGGGGCGAACCTTCGCTATGTGAAGGAAACACAGGAGATAACGGTTGACTCGATTGTTCCTCCCCTCCATACCCGGAGTGAGGATTCCGCCTGGGCATGTGATATCGGGCTTCTCACCGAATTCGGTCCCCTGCGAAACAAGGGACGTTCCAGGATGTTTTCCGCGGGGGTCCTCGTACAAGACCTGAACAGTCCTGAAATCCTGGGGCAGGAGTACATCGTCAATGTGCGGCCCGGAGCCGGGTTCAGGCCCTCTGATGGTTTTCTGCTGAGCATTGAGATATACGATGCAGCCTGTCAATACTTCGACCAACCGCAGGTTCGCATCGGGGCCGAATGGATCGTCTCCCCTCCCGCCTCCGTTGGGGAGTTTGTACTCCGGGGTGGGGTGTATCACATGAACGAGCCCGGTTATCGAGCGGTTACCGGAGGGTTGGGGTACCTGCGGCCGTTTTCCGGCAATTTCTCCCTGGGGATGGATTACGCCTTCATGAGCTGGGAGGAGGCGAACAAGGTCACCCATCTTTTATCACTCGTATGCAAGTTTTAAAGGGCGATTAACGGATTTGGACAAATCAGCGGTGTGTCCCTCTTGAAGGAACTCGCTTGATTTTTTCTCACCTTTCCCGCCATTTCGGTCGGACCCGGAACAGATGCGCCATGCAATCTTCACCGGGCTCTGTGGCTGCCGAGACCTGTGAGACTCCGGATAGAAATACCAATATACGGCATGGATTAGGGGACAGTAATGCCGATTTTGACCCTGCACCATCGTGCGCAGACATGTTGACACTTCCGGCCTGAAGATTCACAATCGGCATTGCCGGAGCGGGGAAGGGGGATTTGAATTCTGTCAATCCTTCAGTATATAATAATATTACTGCTATGTGGATGTTCTCATGTGATGCATCGAGAAGGAGGTATGTACAGAAGGGCAATGGTAGTGCGTGAGCACAGGCGATTTCTCCTATGATCAAGAAGGGGTTCATGCTGGTTTTAGCCTCGCTTACGGTGTTCGCGATCGTTGCTGGTCATGCGGCGGCTCTGGCGGATTGTGTGGTTGATCCCCGTTTGGATTTCATTGTCATCAATTACACGGAAGACCACGGCTCAGACAAGTTTGCACCGGTTCCATTTACCCACAAGAGGCACTATGTGGATTACGAGGTTCCCTGCCGTGCCTGTCACCATGCATGGAAGGTGGATATCAGGGATAATCCCCTCAAATGCAGGGAGTGCCATAAGGGTAAGGAAGTGAGCGGTGTAATTTTCTTACGGAACGCCTTTCATCGTTCCTGCCTCGTTTGCCACCGTGAGGTGCGCAATCGCAATAAGCCGACCGGCCCAATAGGATGCAAAGACTGCCATGTTGTTCCGGATAGGGACTCACGGCGTTCACCGTGACGTGGTGTACCGAATGCATCCCGTGCATGGATCCTGTGGGTGACGCGGACCGGGCTATCCCCGGTTAATTTCCCGGGTTTCAATCCCTGAAAGCAATCTTCGTGCCCTTCGTTTTGTTCTGCTGTACAACGGAATGGCTGCATGAAATATTTTTCACAGTAATGAATCCATGGTTTGCTCGTCTACTGTAAGGAAACAAAATCCTTGTTTTTACAAATATAAATTATTTTCGTTCATGGTACTTTTTTTTCACAGAGCCCTGATGGACCATTCATACAGAGTATTCAAGAAAATAAGCAATCGGCTTAGAATACCTTTTGAAGGGGGGTGAGATCGTCGACATAATCCATGTGTGATCAATTCACCAATGAGGGTTAAAACACTATTCATCGTCTGGAGGATGATTTTTTATGGTACGTCTTAGGTTGAGAACAGCTTTGATTTTGCTCGTTTCCCTTTGTCTTATCGGTGCGTTCCTCACCACGCAGTGCCTGCGCGCTGAGGAGGATGAACCGAATAGAACGGCTCAATGGTATCAAGCACAATATGGCAGCACACCATGGGGCGGAACCTGGAGCATGGGGCAATTCGGACCGGATGTCGGATACGGAGAACAAGGCGTCCGCTACCAGTACACTGATCCCATGAGCGGGGCCTTTGTCAGTTATTCCACCACCGGAATGGGAATGGGTGCAGGCGGTCCGTTGATGGGATATGGCGGGATGTACAGTGGCCTTGCCGGTGCATCGTACGGACCGTATGCATATGGCGGCAACGCAAACCCTAATCCGACACCCGGGTGGGCTACCCAGGGTTCTATGTCGGGAAGCCTCTTTGGTCCCCAATCCAGTTACTATCAAGCACAGCCGGGTCTGACGTGGCTGCTTGGCGGCGGCTTCGGCGGCTACGGCGGCTACGGTGGGATAGGCGGCGGTTACGGTGGCTACGGCGGCTACGGCGGTTACGGCGGCTATGGTGGGCTTGGCGGCGGTTACGGCGGCTACGGCGGCTATGGTGGGCTTGGCGGCGGCTACGGCGGTTTTGGTGGCCTTGGTGGTTTTGGCGGCGGCTGGTGGTAATCGGCATCCTTATTCCCTGTGTGCCGCCTGATCGCATGGGCTGGCATAAGGATTCATAAAAAACGCAGACAACATCGAAGGGCCGGAACTCTCGTGAAGGGTCCCGGCCCTTTTTTTTGTGCGCCCGGCAGGACGCCCTGCTATTCCAGGTGGAAGATCATGACTTGAGGATCGTCAGTGCCTCGTCCACCGGGATATTCTCATGGACCAGGCTGCAAATGGCCTTGACCATGGCCCTCTTGTTCTCGTGCTGGAACGCATTTCTCCCGATCGAGACCCCGGCCCCGCCCTCATCGATGGAATCCTTGATGATCTGGAAGACCTGCCGGTCATTGCCGGCCTTTTCACCGCCTGCAATCACCACCGGTATGGGGCATCCCCGGACCACCTCGGCAAACCCCTCCCGTGTCCCCGGATAACTCACCTTGACGATATCCGCACCCAACTCCGCCGCAATCCTGGCTGCATGTTTGATTCCTTCCACTGACCGCTCGTCGCTGAATTTTTCGCCCCTGGTATACATCATGGCCAGGAGGGGCATGCCCCATTCGTGGCACTTGATGGAAACCTCTCCGAGGTCCTTCAGCATGTCCGACTCGCTCTCCGCCCCGATGTTGATGTGGACGGAGACCGCATCGGCGCCGATCTTCAAGGCCATTTCCACGGTGTTGACGAGGACCTTGGCGTTGGGGTCCGGCGCCCACACCGTGCTCCCCGAGAGGTGGAGTATGAGGCCGATATCGCGGCCGTGCCTGCGATGACCATGCAGGGGCAGACCAATATGCCCCAGCACGGCGTTTGCCCCCCCCTCCGAGATTTCGTTCACCATATCCCGCATATCCACGATGCCCTTTATGGGCCCCATGGTGACCCCATGGTCCATGGGTACGATCACCGTCTTGTGCGTGTTTCGATCGATGATCCTTTCAAGCCTGATGTTTTTTCCAATGCCGAGCATAGGTGCCCCCCTTGAACCAAATTAAGAAGAATACTACTTAATAATAATAATAAAAATCATACACTTGACTTCTTTGCATTCTAAAAAAACAAGAATCCTGCTTGTATCCTTTTTACCCCCCTCGTATCCTCCAGCCGTCCAGCCCACACCGTGAAGACACGGCGCGGATGTCACCATGATGACCCAACCGTATAGCCGTCCAACGCGCACCCGGAAGACACCCTGAGGTGACGTAACACCCATCCATGGATATGGAAGTAGATTAGCACCTTTTTTTTCAAAGTTCCAGTAGAAACGGGTGACTGGCAGGCATGCCCATTGACATGCCGATTTTTTGAGGTATAACTATATACAAGAGGGTTTTATAGCAGCCCATTCAATCTGCTCGCCTTGCGCGAAGAAAGGAGGATGCAAGGATGACGATCAGAAAGGTGACAAAAAGGTCCAGGGGACTGTGTAAGTGCAAGAATTCCTGCTGACGTTGTTTGTGTCGATTCAGGGGTCGGCGGTGTGAGCTGTCGGCCCTTTTTGCTTTTTGGGAGAACGAGGCTTGGGAAAAGAGGGATTCAAGCGATATATCTGCCGTCCGTTCTGCACGTTTTTTCGTGAGGGCGCAAAGGAGGATATGGCGTGTCGCGGGGCCCGGGTGGTCGAATCCTTGCTGCAGGCAGGGGTGTTCCGCGTCGATCATATCCCCATAAACGGGAAGTCTCCCCATTTATGGGCACATCGCGACGAGGTCCTGGAACGGACGGTGTGCCGATCCTGTCCCTTTCGTGCAGAGGATTGCGATTTCCAATCCACGCATCCACCCCCCGGAACAGAACCGTGCGGTGGCTATATCCTACTGAGCCTTCTCAAGGAGAAGGGAATCATCACCACTGCGGATCTCGAGGATTCGGGCGATGGATGATAACAGGCGTTTTTTACGACTGCATCCCCGGGCTGCGCTGAAACGGCTGGAGCGTCCCTTTGTCTATCACCTCGACCGGGACGAGCTCTATGAGATCGATGCTGCTGCGGAGTCATTTCTGGTTTCCTGTGACGGTACACTGGCCAGGGAAAAAACGGCCGCCGAGGAGGAATTCGTGGCATATTGCCTCGAGGAGGGACTCCTGGAGGTCCTTTCGCAACC
>JBLIRP010000007.1:0-66243 GCA_049472355.1 bacterium
CCGAAGCCTTGGACAACCTGGAACAGAATACAAAGCTCCTTCGCCGTGAGCGCCGGCGGGAGGTCTACTTTTACGAAATCGCCAGTGAATTTCTGGTTGAGTGGATCCGGAAGAAGGCCCAGGAGCGGCAACGCCTCATGGACCGGAAAAAACTCGAAGAAGCCCAGCGCCGGGCAGAAGAGCAGGCCAGAACTGCGGCGCGTTTCCGCCGATTCACCATAGCGCTGGTGATCCTGTTGCTTCTTCTGGTGGCAGCCGTTCTCACGATATGGAACATGTTCGGGCGGGCCAAGACACGGATCCGTTTTGCATTCTCACGCCAATTGGCTGCTCAATCCCTCCTTCAAATGGATGCAAAATTTGACCTTGCCTTGCTCCTGAGTGTTGAAGCGACCCGCATAGCCGATACTCTGGAGGCTAGGGCTGGCTTGCTATCGGTCCTGCAGAAAAACCCCAGGCTCATTCAGTTTTTACATGGCCACGAGGGCCTAGTCTTGAGCGTGGCCTTCAGCCCTGATGGCACGCGTCTGGCCTCGGCAGGCTCTGACGAAACGATCTGGCTGTGGGATGCAGCAACGGGCCAATCCCTTGGCCAGCCTCTTACTGGCCACCAGGGCTCGGTCTCAAGCGTAGCCTTCAGCCCTGATGGCACGCGCCTGGCCTCGGGAAGTTGGGACGAAACGATCCGGCTGTGGGATGCGGCAACAGGCCAGCCCCTTGGCGAGCCCCTGCACGGCCACGAGGGCTCGGTCTTGAGCGTGGCCTTCAGCCCTGATGGCACGCGTCTGGCCTCGGCAGGCTCTGACGAAACGATCCGGCTCTGGGATGCGGCAACGGGCCAATCCCTTGGCCAGCCTCTTACTGGCCATGAGGACTCGGTCTCAAGTGTAGCCTTCAGCCCGGACGGCGCACGCCTGGCCTCGGGAAGTTGGGAGGAGACCATCCGGCTCTGGGATGCGGCAACGGGCCAACTCCTTGGCGAGCTCCTGACTGGCCATGAGGGCCCGGTCTTGAGCGTAGCCTTCAGCCCGGACGCTACGCACTTGGCCTCAGCAAGCGGCTATGACGAAACGATCCGGCTCTGGGATATGGCAAGCGAAGAGCCCCTTGGCGAGCCCCTGACTGGCCATGAGGACTCGGTCTTGAGCGTAGCCTTCAGCCCTGACGGCACGCGCCTGGCCTCGGGAAGCTCTGATAAAACGATCCGGCTGTGGGACATGGCAACGGGCCAGCCCCTTGGCGAGCCGCTGCATGGTCATGAGAAAGAGGTTTGGAGCGTAGCCTTCAGCCCGGACGGCACGCTTCTGGCCTCGGGAAGCTGGGACGAGACGATCCGGCTCTGGGATGCGGCAACGGGCCAGCCCCTTGGCGAGCCCCTCCATGGGCACGAGGGCCCAGTCTCAAGCGTAGCGTTCAGCCCGGATGGCACGCGCCTGGCCTCGGCAAGCCTAGACTTAGACATGAAGATCCGGCTCTGGGATGCGGCGACGGGCCAGCCCCTTGGCGAGCCCCTTACCGGCCACAAGAGAGAGGTTTTGAGCGTAGCCTTCAGCCCGGACGGCACGCTCATCGCTTCGGCAAGCTATGACGAAACGATCCGGCTTTGGGATGTGGCAACGGGCCAACCCCTTGGCGAGCCCCTTATTGGCCACCAGAGTGGAGTCTATAGCGTCGCCTTCAGCCCGGACGGCACACTTCTGGCCTCGGGAAGTTGGGATAAGACAATCCGGCTCTGGGATGTGAGCTTGGAGTCATGGCAAGCCCGAGCCTGCCGCATTGCCAATCGGAACCTCACACTTGAAGAGTGGAGGCAATATATGGGGGATGAGCCATATTGCAGGACATGTCCGGATTTGCCCCCCGGAGAGGGTGCAGAGGCCCCTTCCATTTGAACCATCTTGGCCAAACACACATTGGCTACACCAATGAATAAAACGAATTTTCACGGTAAAGATATACCAGACTGTTTATCACCCTTTTTACCACATTGGGGAGAGACTCACCTTGTGCATATATTTTGATATCAACAGGTTATCCCCGTAATAGATGCTTGGTGCTGGCACGTATGCTACCCCATTAACAGAAACCATTGGGAAATACTAAGCCTTTTCACGGGATCATTGGTCGCGAGGCGAAAAAAATGGATCTTCCACCCCGATAAGATAAGATTACGCCTTGGTCAAGGAAAAAGATATAGATGCTATGCGAAAAATGGAAATTTGCTTTATCTTGTCACTCCGGGAGCAGGTCTGCGTAAGTTACTTTCACGAGATGAATATAGTCATCAGCGTCGAGAATGATATTTAATAAAGCAAGCCTCACTGAAAGAAATCGTTTTACGCCCTGAATCGTAGAATCTGTAAGCCGATTTTTATAGGCAGCAACAATTTCGGTCATGGCAGCTTCGTTTGTTCTCGTTAAGTCCACATAAAGCATATCTATATACTCACCACCCCTAATACCTATTGGTTTTATTACAGAAATTAAAAATGGTCCGGGGTTCATTGCCGTTTTGCGCAGATTCTCATCATTAGCCTCAGCGCCTATTTTGGTCATGATTGATTGTGATAAACTATCGTTTAAACTCTCTGTTTCATCCCCTTCCTTTTTTTCAGAACACGGAATAAGAAATAAATTATAATCAGACGGATTAAAATCTAGAGAATAGTCCTCGACGGATAGGGTCGATGAGGTTATGGCCTCAACAAGTTTTTCGTATCTGCTCCACGCATCGAAATCTGTCTTGTCGCTGTTAATGAGAACATAGGTATAGATTGCATAATCGGAGGGTTCTTCCCCTATTTTGTATAGGGGCTTCCACAAGTGAGCCCTTGGTCGCGCCATCATCGCCGGCTCTTCACCTGGTAACCCAACCGGCTCTTCGCCTGGTAGCCCCGCCTGCCGTCCATATGTCGCACAACCTGACGCTATAACCATTAGAGTTACTATTGCTATTACGAGAATTGTAATGCGATTCTTATAAGAAATATCAATTCTTCTCATCTTTCTTCCCTCCTAAGCTACGCTTATGAAGAAACCGGTCTATAAGGATTGCCACTAAAAGCGATATGAAAACAGCCAATGTAATTACTTCACCCAATGAGACTTGCGGGTATACCAATTTAAAAATTGTGATAAGAATAATGCCAATAACAACAGTAAGAATAGCTATCCTGCGTTTCCTGTTTTCCGTCTCGGGCATTTCAACCCCTCCGTGGCTCCTTAATATTCTTTGTATAACTTATAAGACTCACCAATTGCTATTTGCTATCAATTGCTGCCGATATTAGGTCCAAGGTTCATATTTCATCAGGTCATTTCAATTCCATGACGTCCGGTCCAGTCAAAAAGACCCCACTTCCGAGTCTATACAGAGATTTTTATTATTTGGGTCCTGATGTGTCAGGGGCCAGATTTTTTTATAGCCATTACTACGTCTCCTTCGATTTTTCAGGAACCCGACCGGCCCCTCTTAGATTTGTGACCTTGTTCAGCAAATCGAACCAAAAAGGTGCACCCATTGAAACGGCAAATACCGTGATGATTAAGCCTAAGAACTTCAACAGCCCCTCCCCGAAAGTCTTTGGTGCTGTAGCTACAGACCATCCGAAGGGGAGCGCGAGGTCCTGAAGTCTTTGAATAGACCCGACCAACTCTCCTTTTTTTTTGATATCTTGGATCCCTTCAATATAGCTTCCGGCAGATGTAACCATTTCCTGACGCAACACCGAGCTTTGCCAAAGTCCCTTTGTGATAGCGATCGTGTCGGCGTTCATTGCCACGATAAGAATTGACGAAAGAATCAACAAAATGATCTGCACCCGGCGTTTATACCAGCCGGACACCCGCTCCATCGCACTGTCATACCAGTCTTCAATATTTTTCCGCACCTTTTTAATGCTTCTATCCGAGGCGTCGATGAGCGTCAGTAATGCGGTGCGAATATCCGCATCCGGCAATTTCGCAACGTTGCTCCATATCTCATTAAAGCTTTGTTCATCCACAGATGATGACATTGTTTGATCGTGAGCTCCGGGATTCGGCTCTTCCCCCGGTTTTTCTTTGGCAGGCGCAACGGCACTGAGCAATGCCAGGGCAAAATCGCGTGAAGGGATATACGAAGGTTTTACAGTCCCCCCTTTCGAGGGTTCTTGGCCAAGGCTTTTAATAAGAGGATGTTTATAAAATTGTTCCCGTATCTTTTCATCACCGATAAGGCGTAGGATACCCTTCTCCAAGGTTTTTGCCCGTGAGTGTAAAAACTGGGCCAGTATCTCGTTCAATCCGGAACAGACAATACTTAACAGAACATAGAAGAATACCAAAGCGATTGCAATTTCAATGAAAATCGACCCGAACATTGTCTCTCTCCTTTCGATAAAGCTGATTACACGGCTTTGGCATCACAAGCCTGATATGACTTCGCCTCATTCTTCACCCGGCCTCCTTCGACCGGAAGAAGGCTGCCTTACTTGCACATGGAAAGATGTTCGTTGAGTGCATGGATTTAGAAAAGTATATCGAATGACGTTTACGACCGCAAAAAGAGTGCGGGAAATTCCAATCCTTGGCTGGGTATTCTGTGCCACAAATTTCAGCCGAAAGGCCTCGGGGCTTGCCGGCAAAGAAAGTGAACTGCTAACAAGGAGATGACGCATTATTCTGACCGTACGCAACTTTAACAGAGCGTTTCGAATGGAAGATCGGGGACTACCCAAGTGGAGAGATCGGATCTGATGGTTAATTTAATCTATCAAATCGTTTTTAATCAACCCAGCCTGGACAAGCCGGAAGCAAATAGGTTCTCGAATTTTCTGCCCAAAAGCACGAAATCCGGAACTAAGGCACTAATGAATGGATTTACATTGATGCGGCAAGTGCACATTCGTTCAATACGATATCTCATAATTACCTGATTTGTCAATAGAAGACGGCAATAGATAGGATTTGTGTACTGTTGACACGATTGGCATGGTTTGTATATACTTCGTGTATTCAGAGAGAATTCATCCCATAGTCTCCTTTCATACGGGCAGTTGTCTGAAAGGCAGCAGCGTCGAGCATACACCCTATGACATACACTCAGTAAAATGTAATCCCTGATCGCACGGGGAGAATAGTTGATGTATATCCGTAGCCTTCGATTAAAACCTCAAAGGGAGGGATAGCGCGCATGGCTGACTGGAGCAAGAATAACAGGGCATGCAAAACCACATGGTTCACCTTGCATGTATTGAACCAGAACGACAAGCCATTCAAGGACTCCGGCAATGTCAGAATGAACGAATTGACCTTTTGGAATCAGAGCGTAAGCGCTGAGATGCGTCAGATTCAAGCTCGTGCCCTAAGCATTCAGATGCACAACAACTTTACCATGATCAGGAGGGCGAAGTTAGAGGATGGGGTAGAGCCGGAAAAGGCGATCGGAAGCATGGTTGATGTACTCATGAATGGATCAAAGACGATCAGCGATTTTGCCGGTGTCATTGATGAAAACTATCTTTTTCTGGGGGAGAAAAGCGATGACATTTAAGCGTCTCACTATAGTTGTCCTGGTTTTTTTCTTTTTTCTTAGCGTCAATTTTCATGCCCATGCCCAGGAAGAAGATGCGATTTTAAAGGAATCGGGCTTAAAATCAAAGCTCATCGATTTGATCATAGACAATCCGGGTACCATCAACAAGGTCATTATTGATATGATCAAAGAGGATTCTCCACTCAGAAAGATAGTCGATAATGTAGAGATACGGCTAAAAGCCTTTGATTCCGACACCGAAGAGGATAACGGATCATTAGGATTCAGCTATACCTACTCCAAGGATATTGCGCGTTATAATTTTTCCCAGCAAAAGAATGCGCGGCACACCAGTCTTGCCCTGAACTTTTCCTCTGAGGGAAATGTCGCCTTTGACAGGGAGATCAATCCTGAAGATTTCATGGATACAGACCTCTCTCTCCTTTTGTTTCATTCCACGGGAGGCGTAGATTCGGCTTCGGCGGATGTATCTGACCTGCTCAACGAACTTGAAGATATTGCCGTTGAACAGCCGACCAGGGAGGATCTTTTGAAAAATAAGGCTGTTCAGGAGGCTGTCCGCATCAATCGGTCCCATCTTTCAACGCAGATTTATACGGAGCTATCGGTAGATGCCGGCATGGAATCAAATCAGTCATTCACCAAAAAGCAGTATTACTATGGCCTCCATGCGGGCCTGGATGTCAAGGCATGGAATCCGGATTCAACGCTTGCAAAATACAACATACTGGATTATCCCTTTGCCCTTACTCGATACCTCTTAGGCAACGATCCCAAGTGGATGCCCAGGGGTTCGGTATTGCCGACCCTGCTTGTGGGCATCGACCAGGTCAATCCCCAGGACAATGACCCACGGGAACTGGCAGGAGACGATACGGATTTTGCACGGATTCGCATGGAAGCCTCCTATAGGACCCTGGTTGGTCACATGAATGGTCACTCCACGTTTTTTGAAATGAATTTTCGGTACTACCAGGAGTTGGATCCTGTGGACACAATCAAAGATGCCACTCTGGATCAGTATACGAGCTTGAGCGCAGCCCTGCTTCTCCCGAGGGGGATGTATATCAGCTATGCTACGGGGAGGCTTCCACTGGATGCCGAAGAGGACAGGGTCTATGAATTAGGATTCCGCTATTCCTTTTAACAGGATAGTATCGTCCGGGTGCGGGGCGTCGGGGATGTGCCTTGGACCCATGTGGAAGATGTAATGGGCTGAGTGGGTGACACAACGGGTGCCCGTTTTATGAATGAAGGACCGGTCAACGCGACGATGGACGGTGGGAGGTCTGTCTATAGGTCCTTTTTGTTACCCTTCCAATTCTGGAATGGTTGGCCGTGGCCGGGGATGATGATATCGGCGATGCATTTTATTTTTTCCATTGACTCCAGGGCGACCTCCTTGGACAGAAAATCTCTGTTGTAGGGATAGATCGAATCCGCATCGTAATAGCATTTGGATACGATGGCATCCCCTGCGGCCACGAATTTCCAGCCCCTGAAATCAATGACCACGGCGTGATGGGACCCATTGTGACCGGGCGTATGAATGACGGAGAGTCCTTCATGCCATGGACCACCCTCCTGCAACTCCACTAATCGTGATGAAAATGCGAAACGCCCGGAGAGATGGCGCACCTCCTCCGCAGGAATGCCTGCAAAGGCGATGGTGGCACTTTCGAATAACGGCAGATTGCCGAAATGGTCATGATGCCAGTGTGTGATGAACACCTCGTTGATATCGGAAGGCCGCAGGCGGTGATGCCTCAATAAGTCCGTCATCTCCATCCTGTTTTGCTCAATATTGCCGGTGCTCAAATCGTATTCATTTCTAAATCCCGTATCAATCAAGATATTCAGTTCCTCTGTCTGGACAAGCACTACCGATGACTCACCGTTCACGCCAAGGAGCTTTTTGACTTCGTACAATTCCGCATCCAGCTCCTCTCCGCATTGAAAAGCAAGGCTTCCGGATCGAATGATGGCGACGTTCTTGATCATGGCCGGTGTATTCTCCCCTCAATTTCCCATGGCAACGTAAGGACCCTTAGATATCTATCTAAACCGAGATGGTCATCATTTGTCAATGGCATTTGTCAATGGGATGCTGAAGGAATTGTTGGGCAGTCGAATGCCTTTTCTTTCAGCGGAATCTATTATATCCTGCAACCGATATGGCAAAAGACGGCTGTCAGCAGGCCAAGGATCATGTGGGTCTGTTGGTAAAGGTAATCCATGAGAATAAGACCGTGGAACGACTTGGTATGAACCTTCAGACTCGGTGCGAACTTCCAGGAGCGTATTCAATTTTTCTTGGGGCACACGTAGTATTGGTTGGTCATCCCCCGGTACTTATGTATCAACCATTCGGGGATGGGCCGGGTTCCCCGTTATCCGGTGCGAGGCAAAGGTGCAAGACTTGCACTGATGAGTGATTAGTAGAAAACCCAACAGCGCGTATCCCCGCGGTTGCGGAAGATGAAATTGTAATGAGCGAGATCCTCCGGGGTGAGCACGATCTGCTGTTCGGTACCGCGCAGGTTGTTGAACCCGATGATATTGGTATGGATGACGGGGAAGGGCACCGCATAGGGATCATCCCTCGTATCGGTCAGCTCGATGGCGCATACATCCACCACATCAGGGGTATCGCTTGTGAGACTGATCCTGTTTCGTATGACATAATTGAAGGCGATATTTTCCGCTCCGGGGTATCCCCAGCGAAAATCCGCATACAGCACAATACCGGTGCCGTTGTACCCGCCGCAGTCATCCTCCTTAACGTAGAGGGTTCCTTTGATTTTATTGTGGGATACGAGGTTGCACGTGATGGACCCGCCGGACCGTTCGCCCAGAAGGATCCCGATGCCTCCCCCGCATGCGGTGCTCAGGTCGGTGATGACGTTATGACGGATTATCCAGTTGCTCCCGTGCCAGTTCGAGACCCCCTGGATGGGGTTCAGCATCGAGCAGTGCGATACCGTAACATTATCGGCCCCCCTGCTGAAGACGGGGAATTCCACGTTCTTGAATCGCAGGTGGCTGATTTCTGCGCCGCTTCCGGCACCATCACCTTCAAAGAAGAATCCGATCGTTAACGGCGGTTCCGGCCTCAGCAAGGGCCCGCAATCGATCACCGCATCGCATTTCCCCTGGATTTTGACTGCCTTCGTTATGACAGCGCCACAGTGACTTCCCGGCCCCACCTTGATGGTGTCTCCATCCCTGACCACATCACTGTCGATCGCCTCCTGAATCGTGGAGAAGTCTCGTGGCACATGGTACACACTATTCCTGGAGAAGTCTCGCCGGACATGGGACACCCTGGCCAAGCCAGGGGAAGAGATAAGCAATGAGGTCATAAGAATGCTTGCCATAAGGGCTGTAATACAGTGCCTTTTCATCGTAAACCTCCCTATGATAATTTTGCCCAAATCGTTGGTGCCGATGAAATTGTATGGGTTACCCCGCTTCGATCACCACACGTGTGTTGCAGGGTATCCATTGTTACCTCTCATCCATTGAATCTCATTTGTCATGACTTCCGTGTGCTGTAAATGGGGCTATGTATCGTGAGCGATCAAGGGCACACATTATATCCTGCGTAAATAGTAAAGATGCGCTGGTATGTACCGGATGAAAAAGGGTACGCTTTACGAAGGACAACCCACGAAGGATAAAGCATGATGGAGGGAAAAATCTTTTCTGTATAAAGTATACTTCTCTATTGAATATATTGTCAAAGGGGCCGTTTAATGGTGCCGTTTAATGGCCCTTCAGGCCGTTTATATCATGCTGATATGTTCGAGAAAAGGGTTGCTCACTGTCTCGGCAAGTCCCTTGTCCGGGTCCCGCAGAGGAATCGCAGCAGCGGCGTTTGCCTCCGGGATTCCTCCCATGTGGTGACCCGGCAGGTTGCCCCGTCGGTGTGCAGGGTGATCGCACCGTGGAGGTCCGTGCGATAGATCATGGTAGGCAATGATTGGAGCCGCTCGATGGTGGATGGTGCGGGCAGCGGATACCAGCTATTGCGCCTGGTGGAGAGGATGGTTATCTCCGGTGACACCGCCCTCAGAAACGGAAGGGTGCACGAATGTTTGCTTCCGTGGTGGGGGGCCTTGAGCACGGTGGAGGCAAGCACCCCTTCCGGCAGCCGGTCCACCAGGTATCGCTCCGCCTCCTTTTCGATGTCGCCGGTAAACAGGAGCGAGACCTCTTGGAAGGTGACCTTGAGGACCATGGAATGGTTGTTGATCCGGCTGTTTTCCCCGCGCGGGCTTACGATGGATTCCCTATCGGGCGGATGCAGGCAGAGGACCTCCACCGCAGGGGGAATGGATATAAGGTCGCCGGGCCTGAGCACCCGTTCCCTGGTCCCCTGCGCGGCCATGAGTGCAGCAAGTTCCCTGTAACGCTCATCACTGCGCGTGACCTCCGCAACCCATACCTCATCCACAGGGAAATTTCCGAGCACGGCAAAGAGCCCGTTCAGGTGATCCGGATGGGGGTGGCTGACGGCCACGGCGCGTATCCGTGTCACCCCCTTGGACCACAGGAAGGGGGTGAGGATCAACTCCCCGATATCGAATGAGCGATCGTAGGTCCCGCCGCCGTCGATGATGATGTTCTGTCCTTCCGGGCACCGGATGAGCGCCGCGTCTCCCTTGCCCACATCCATGAAGGTCACCTCCATGATATCCCCCGATGGAATGGTTGGAATGAGAATGGTCTTCACCGGGAAGAAGGACACGACTACCAGGAGGGATATGCCCAGAAAGGGGGCAAGCCGTGACGTGCGGCGAACGTATCCCCATACCGCACAGCCCAGGGCAAGGTAGAAGAGCATGATGCCCCACAGGGGAGGGGATGGGACGGGAAGGAAGGCCCAGGATCGGGCGCCCAGGTACGAAAGCACCGTGAGCAGCATCCGAATCCCGAATCCGCTCGCAGCCATGAGTGGGCGGGCCAGGGAGTGATGGATGGGGATGCACAGGGTGGCGATGAGCCCCGCAGGGACAATGAGGCTCAAAAGGGGCAGGATGAGGGGGGTGATGAGGATTCCTCCCGGGGAGAGATAATGAAAATACATGGCGCATAGGGGGGCGGTGATGACAACGGCCGCCGTGGACACGAAAAACAGGTCGAACCCCCTGCGTATCCGGGGATGCCCGGCCAGCAGAGGGGGGCGATAGCGGATCGCTCCGATCACCCCAAGGGTTGCGAGAAAGGTGAACTGAAAATCGATCGCAAGGATGGAGAGGGGCCGCCACAGGAGAATGACCAGTGCCGCCCAGGCCAGGGTGGTGAAATACTCGTGCAGGCGGTCGAAGAAGTACGCCACCAGGTAGAGTGCGATCATGATCAACGCCCGCACGGTCGACAGCCTCATCCCGGTGAGCAGGGTATAGAAGGAGAGGGGGAGAACGGCAACCAGGGACATCACCCGCGAATACGGTGCGATGCGTGATATGGCTGCAAGCCATTTCACCGGTATAGCCCTTTTTCCCAAGCGTAGCAGGGCGAGACAGAAAAGGAGCACGAACCCCAGGTGGAGGCCGGATACGGCAAGCAGGTGCATGGTCCCGGTGCGCTGAAAGGCCCGGGTGACCGGCGGGGGGATGTCCCCGCGTTCCCCCAGGACAAGGGCGGTGAACACCGCTGCGGCCTCCTCATCGCGTATGGCCGACCCGGCGAGGCGGGATGCCTCCCTCCTGAGACGGATGATGCCCCCGATGACGCCCTGGGATGCGGAGATCCTCTCTATCCTCTCTTCTTTGCTTATCGAGCCGGTGGCATATATCCCCCGCCGCTCCAGATACCGGCGATAGTTGAACGTGTTCTCGTTGCGGAATCCGACAGGCCGGCGAAGGTTGGTCGATGCGGTGATGCGGTCCCCATAATCGAAGTCCGTGTGCATATCGTACAAGTTCAAGTAGACCCCTCCCCTGACCGGAAGAGCTGGTTCATTGGGGGATATCATCAGAGAATCAACTGCAACAGCGAGCCTTTCCCGTCCGGGAAGGTCCCGTTTGGGCCTGCAAATGACGCCGGAGATGGTGCAGGGGAGACGTCCCTGAACATAGTGGAGAAGGTGGTGCCGATCCCCTTCAAGGAGACTGGGATGGGAGTATGAGGGGGCGAAGAAACCGAATGAGAGGAGCACTCCTCCTAAAAGGATCACCAGGAAGAGCCACGCGGTGTGATGAGATTCCCGGAACCGGAACCACCGGAATATGCTCAGGAACAGAAGGAGCCCCACACAGCCGAGGATCAGGCATGCGGTTTTGGGGATTACAGGGTGATGAAACGAAAGCTGGGTGCTGAACAGAATCCCTGCGCCATAGAGCATCAATGCCCATGCGAGGGGCCTGTTGTTCATGGGGCCATCCTCGTGCGCTCAGGGGGAAGAGCCATGCAAGATGGTTTTAGCCGTGCTCTCAGAATGAATTGTCAGACCATTTCGTGCCCTGATGTTACGATCGATCGCGAATACATGCTCAGGTTTTTAACTCAGGATTTATCAAGTTCCTCTTTGATTGCCTCTAACTGAACAATGACGTGATTGTCTTTTGGCCTCGCCAGGGCCTTCTTCGAAACGATGAGGGCGTTGATATCCAAAACCCTGCACGTTTTCCCATAGAGTTCTACCTCGATAGACGAATGCACCAGATCATGAAATTTTCCCAGCCCCGTTATCTCGCCCAGCATATCCACGTCGCCCAGATCCGTATGAAGATAGAGATTTCTGTAGTTACTCAATGAACGAGGTGTTTCGTGCAGGGGCGGGGTTTCGGGATGCATCCGGTGCACGGGATGATAAGGGGCTATTGCCTTTAGTATCCTGGAGGCATTCTCTTCTGAAAAATTTACACAGATATCCAAGTCCTTTGTGACATAGCTCGCACCATGAATAATTGAGGCATATCCGCCGACAATGATGAATTCGACCTTATTCTCTATCAAGATCCTTAAGATCTTTTCCAAGTCGAGCATAGTACTGCTTTCCTGCTGCCTTGAGGGTTAAACGGAATTCCAATGCCTTCTGGTGTTCAACAACCCGCTCGTGAGGGGTCAATTGTAGATTATACCGTATGATGGACATATCAAATCCGCATTTTTCTGCCGAACGCCAGGCCGTTTCTGTAACCATCCCTTCTTTATTCATGGTTTATAGGACCTTCGATCAAAATCACTCAATTTCCAGTTCACGTGGCTCCAATAATATATTGATTCCATCGAGGATTGTGCGAACCTTTCCTGCATGAAGCGTTCCTATCTTTTCCGTTAATTGTGACTTGTCTACCGTGAAAATTTGAGAGATATTGACGACGCTTTGCTTAGGCAGATTGGCTTCTCCACGTTCAAGCAGGACATTCCCGGGCGCACGTGCACGCTTAAGATTAGAGGTCAATGCACAGACCACAACGGTATTGATGCGACTGCGATTGAACACATTGTTCTGGACCACTACGTGGGGATGTCGGAAGGAAGGTTCTGAACCTATAGGATCACCAAGCTCGATCCAAAATACATCGCCTTGATTGATTACCATTCGTCCTCTACTATTCGTTTATGGGAACTTCGCATATGCCTCTGGAATTCTTTCTCTGAAGGAGCGGGGGCATCATCGTAGGCCGCATCGATTCTCTCAAGCAACTGTCTGCTCTGATAACGGTGTATGAAATCTTTTAATGCAAGCATGAACAGACGGCTTCTGGATATATGCATTTCTTTGGCTAATGCCTCGGCCTGTTCAAAGAGTGACTCTTGAATAGATATGGCGGTCTTTACATTCGATGTTTTCTTAATACCATTTTTCATACCAAAAGTATAACTATTTAATGTTATGATGTCAAGATCGCTCACTATTTAAATAATCGAGATGTATTCACCGGCAATGATGAGAATCGGTCTCATTTTTTATCAAGATTCGTAGGATTTCTCAAAGTCAGGCATGATCCGGTAAACAGTCGTCGGAAAAGGTATTTCCTGCGGGGGGCTGCCGTTCCATGAACTGGTGGGCCTGGTGCATGAACGCCTCGAGACGGGTGCGGGTAGTGCTCTGTTCCTGGCCGTCATAGGCCATGTTCAGGTAGGGAAACATCCCCCGTTCCTCGCGTACCCGTTTCAGGATCGCATTGGCGATGGTGCCCGGCATGCACGTGAACGGCATGATGTTGATGATCCCGCATATCCCCTTGCACGTGAAGTCGATGGCCTTTCCGACACTGAGTATGGCCTCCCCTTCGAAGGAGTGGTGGAGGTACTCCGCGCTGTTTTTCAGGAGATCCTTAATGGAGGGATCATGGGCATGGGGGAGCAGGTCCTCGAATATCCTGGCCGTTCTTGTCTCGTCGCGTCGTTGCACCGCGTCCTTGATGCAGATGCTGCAGAACCGGTTGATATTGCGGTTTTGGATGCTATGCCGTTTGCTCGTATAGTTGATGTAGAGAAACCATTCCGCAATGGGGGGGAGCCATACCTCACCGCCCAGTCTTTCGATCTCGGCGACAATATTATTGTTGCTGAACCGGTTGGACCGCACGAAGATCTCTCCCACCACCCCCACCACCGGTTTCCGGAGGGAGCGGTCGACCTTGACATCCCTGAGCTGCGCGGGCAGTTTTTTCAACACGGGGAAGAGGGACCTTTTCTGCCGGATGGCCTCGCATATATCGGTGAGCGCCTTCCGGTACACCTGCTCCGTTTCACCGGCATTGACCTCGTACGGCCTGGTATGGCGGAGCCATTTGTCCAGGAAGTCGACGGCGACCACCCCCTGCCATGCCCTCCTCACAAAGCCATCCCCGGCAAGCCCCAGTTCCTTGTAGAATTCCTCTCCCTGGATGGGGGAAAAGATCGGCACATTCGGGAATCCCAACTCGTCGAGGATAAGACGGTGAAACATGCTGTACTGCCCGAACCGGCAGGGCCCGTCACCCCCCGGCATGAAGAAGGCGGATTTCTCGGGATCGAATTCGGACGACATGGCGGTCTTTATCATATCCCCGGTGGTGACGATGCAGGGATAGCATTCCTTCCCGGAGGTGTATCGTCTCCCCCACACGCGGGATTCCTCATGGGATTCATCCATGACCTTGGCGCGTACCCCGGAGCTTTCGAATGCGGCCTGGATCACGTGGGCGTGGTCGCACATGTAAGGGATGTAGAGCAGCCGGTCCCTTTCTTTGATCTGGGGCGTTCTCACCACGGGCCCTTGGTGCTGCACGTCTCCCTTGATGTTTTCGAGGCTGTCCGCAAAGGCCTCACACCGGGTGATGGCCCCCGCATCCGCGCTGTGTTCGTCGATCTCCATCTGGAGGTAGGGCTTGCCCTCCATTTTTGTGCTGAAGAACTTGGCAATGAAGGAGTCTGGGCCGCAGCCGAAATTGGTCAGGTACACGGCAAAGAGCCGGGGATCGTGCCGGATGATCTCCGCTGCGGCAAGGATTCTCCTGCCGTACCGCCAGTACATGTTCGGCCAGTCCCGGGCGATATCCACCGAGGCGAGGGGGAGAAAGTCGAGGGGGAGAACGGTAAGCCCCAAGTCCCTGAATATCTTCGGAATTTGGAGATTGATCCCCTGGTCGCACCCGTTGTAAGGCCTGCTCACAATCACCATTGCCTTCTGATCGGGGGGAATCGCGGAGAGGATCTCCCTTCCCCGTTGTGATACCGCCTCGTAGAATCTCCTCTGGCTGGTCAATGCCATATAAATGGCCTCCCTGACGGCGTATCCCCTGAAACCGAGTGCCTTGCCGATCTTGAGGAGGGTAGTGGAAAGGTGCCTCTCACCCCAGTCGAGCTGCACCACCGGGTGGAGGAGTTTCACCCGGTGCTGCGCCATATCGATGGCGGATTGAATGGTATAGGGTATGGTTTGCACGTAGGGGCAGTTGAGGTTGGTCCTCATGGAGTGGTTTCCGGTCCGGCTCTCGTGTGGCATGCTGATGACGCTCGGCAAAAAGATGTATTCCACCTGCTTCTTGATGAGATCCAGGATATGCCCGTGGGCCACCTTGATGGGAAAGCAGGTCTCGGCGACCACGGCCTGAATGCCCAGGTCGATGATGGGCTTGTTGGTATGCCCGGAGAGGATGACCTCGCACCCGAGCTGTTCAAAGAAGGCCTTCCACAGAGGCAGAAGCTCATGGTAGAAGAGCGCCATGGGAAGGCCGATCCGGGGGCCGCCCCTCTTTGAGGGAGGGCCGAAGTACTCCCTGTGCAGCAATGATTCCCGCTCGGCAAAGAGGTCGGGGATGTCGGCCCGTTCCCTTCGGCGCTTCTTGACATCGAAACGCTCGCATCTGCTTCCGTAGAACAGGGGGTCCTCGCCTTCCACGACGACCTTGCGCACCTGACACACATTCGAGCATCCCTTGCATTCGAAGCTTTCCACTGCATAAGGGCGGCGGCTGAGATCGAATCCCTTGAAACCCGACTGGGTCCAGTGGCGCTTTTCCTTTGCGATGAGGGCCACGCCGATGGCCCCGGTGACCTCGTGATGGGGAGGGACGATGATCGGTTTTCCGAGCACCTGCTGGAAGGCGGCGATAACCGCCTTGTTGAAGGCAACCCCTCCCTGGAAGAAGATCCTGGTGCCGATGGACCGCTCGCCCACCACCCGGTTGAGGTAGTTATAGCAGATGGAATAGGCAAGCCCCGCAATCAGGTCATTCTTGGGGGCGCCCTGTTGCTGGTGGTTCACCAGGTCGGTCTCCATGAATACGGTGCAGCGGTCCCCGAGTGAGACCGGGGCATCCGCCCGGAGGGCGATGTCCCCGAATTCCTCCTTGATGCTGATCCCGAGTTTCTCGGCCTGTTCCTCGAGGAAGGAGCCGGTGCCTGCTGCACAGACCTTGTTCATCTCGAAATCCACCACCGCGCCGTTTTCAAGACGGATGTACTTGGAGTCCTGGCCCCCGATCTCGAATATGGTGTCCACATCGTCGTCGATGGCCGCCGCAGCGCGCGCCTGGGCGGTGATCTCGTTCTTGACGATGTCTCCCCCCACGAAATCCGCGATGAGATACCTGCCCGAGCCGGTGGTGCCGACCCCGAGGACCTCGATGCGGTCGCCGATTTCGCGGCCGATCTCGTCGAGTCCCTGTCGGACGGCCTCGATGGGACGGCCTGCGGTCATCAGGTACCGTTTGGCGAGCACCCGTCCATCCTCATCGATGGCAACCACATTGGTGCTGATGGAGCCGATATCGATCCCCAGGTAGGCCCCGATCAATGCATTGGGTTTGCCGTGTTGTCCCTGCGATGCGCATCCCTGCGCATTCCCTTCCATATCATGCCGGGGGGAGCAGGACGAGGTCTTCCCGATGCCTTCTCCTTCGCAGTCGAAGGCGGGCTGGGACACGCTGCCGACGACATCGCGCAGGCAGGGAAGGGAATTTTTCCGGTAGGATGGCCGTTTGAGATGCCCCTCCAGCCGGGCAATGAGTCCTGGAAGGTCCACGGAATCATGGGATCGTTCCGGACCCTTCCCTGTATTGCCCGGAATGCCCTCGCCAGGGGCCTGCCGGGCGGTGCCCCGGGTAATTGGCGTTTTCTCCCTCGTGAATGCCCTGTCCTTGATGCCGAGTATGCAGGCGCCGATCGCCCCCATTGCCCCGTAATGCTCGGGGATGATCAACTCACCGGGATCGAGGTTCAATACCGACTCGAATGCCCGTATCATGCCCCTGTTTGCTGCCACACCCCCCTGGAAGCTTATGGGTTTATGAAATATCTTCCCCCTCCCGATGCTCCCCTTGAAATTTCTGGCCATGGCGAAACACAGGCCGGCGACGATGTCGTAATCGGTGGTTGCCTCCTGCTGGAGATGGATCATGTCCGATTTGGCAAAAACGCTGCACCGTCCCGCTATGCGGGGGGGGGTAGCGGATTTGAGGGCCAGGCTGCCGAATTCCTCGATGCTCAAACCGAGACGGGAAGCCTGCTGGTCAAGGAACGAGCCGGTGCCTGCGGCGCAGATGGAGTTCATGGAAAAATCATCCACCCGGATCATGTTGAGCCGTTCGTCCCGGTCCAGGCAGATGAGCTTCGAATCCTCACCCCCGATTTCTATGATTGTCCTCACCTGGGGATAGAAATGAGCGGTTGCCCTGGCCTGTGCGATTACCTCGTTGACGGTGTGGGCGTTCAGGGTTTCCGCCAGGAGCGCCCTGGCGGAGCCTGTTCCCATGATGTGGGAGATGCGGCGTGAGTAGGGGCCTGAGGAGAGGTCATCGAGGATATCGGCGATGGTCGAAAAGGGCTGGCCTTTATGGCGGATATAGGCTGTCCGGAGGATGGTGCACTCGGTATCCACAAGCGCCATATTCACGCTCACCGATCCCACGTCAAGGCCAAGCAGGACGTGTGAACCGTGCATACAACCAGGGCGTTTCGCCATAGTTTTCCCTCCCCGTCGACATTTGATCAAAAACGAGATTTCGGCGCCACGATCATTGGCATATTCATGATAGGAAATCTTATTATATAGAGAATGCGTCCGTTTAATCAAGGGACAGGGAATGATTGTTGTTCATTCCATGAATTGCCGGATCGATCGGCTTTACAAGGGAGGAAGAGATATACTATAGTTAGCGGGAACGGATAGGTAACGGATTTGTAAGTGTCCGCGAGCAACAGGATTGAGGGGTGTAACCATCCGGTCTTGTTGGACGAGATATTCTGAACCTCTGGCTTGCAGATTTCCAGGATCGGGATTGCGGTGGCCGGACGCTCCGGGCACCATGCAATGTCCCGGCGTAGGGGAAAGGACAAGGATTCATGGGATATGCACAGCCTGTTATCCTGGGGATAATACAGGGATTGACGGAATTCCTCCCCGTCAGCAGCTCCGGTCATCTGGTCCTTGCGGAGCAGATGCTCACAAATTTTCAAAGGCCGGGTGTATGCCTGGAAATCCTTCTCCACATGGGCACCCTCATATCTCTCGTTGCTTACTTCAGAGGGGACCTGCGGGGCATCCTTGCCGATCTTTTTGTGGCAAAGGGTGAAAAAGGCGCCCCTGGACGGAGGTGGGCCCTGTTGATCGTGCTGGGGTCGGTTCCCACCGCCCTGATCGGCTTTTTGTTCGAGGGGTGGTTCGAGAGGATGTTCACCAGCGTCTCCGCGGTGGGGATCAGTCTGATGATCACCGGGCTCCTGCTCTGGTTTTCGGATCGCGTCAAGGGAAAAGAGAAGGGGATTGCCCGGATGACGGTGTGGGATTCCCTTGGGATCGGTTTTGTGCAGGGCCTTGCCATCACCCCGGGTATTTCGCGGTCCGGTTCCACCATTGCCATGGGGATTTTTCTGGGACTTGATCGCGACACCGCCGCGCGATTCTCCTTCCTGCTTTCCATCCCCGCGCTCTGCGGCGCGCTGCTGTTCAAGCTGAACGAGGTCTGCCGCCTGTTTTCCTTCAATTGGATCGGGTATATGCTGGGTGCGTGCACCGCCGCGGTGGTGGGATACCTAAGCATTATCGTGGTCCTGAGGATGGTCCTGCTGAAAAAGCTCTCCCCCTTTGCCTATTACTGCTGGGCCGTTGCCGTGATCGCCCTGTTTCTGGCATGAGGGGGGCAATTATCGGATTTCATTTGGCATGTTTCCCGTTTGAGGGTATAATGATCCATGGCGTCATGGATGCGATATTGAGCAATCGGGAGCGGCGGTAAATGATGCGGGGGGAATATGATTTCATTGAAAGGTGAGCGTATCTTCCAGGAGGTGGTCGGACTCTTCCTGATTGCCCTCACCATATTCCTCATCCTCAGCCTGGTCTCCTATTCCAAGACCGATCCCTGCCTGAATGTGGCCTGCGGAGGCGATGCGGCGAAGGTGCACAAGGTTTCCAACTACGCCGGCCCCCTGGGCGCGATAGTCGCGGATGTGCTGATACGCTTCTGGGGGCTCACCGCCTTTTTCATCCCTCTGATTACCCTTGTGTTCGGTGCGCACATCATGGCGATGAAGCCCATCGCCCGTAAATGGACGGTATTCCTGGGGATCGTATTCATCCTCTTTTCCACGCCTCCCCTGATCTCATTGCTTTTTTCCAGGCAGGAGTTCACGATATTCGGACTCACCCTGGCCTCCTCCGGGTGGGTGGGACGCTCCATTGCCCGGGATCTTTTTGAGTTTTACATGGGGCTCCCCGGCGCCTATCTGGTCCTCGTTACCCTATGGGTGGCGGGGGCCATGATGTTGACCCGGATTTCCCTGGTCAGCCTGGGCGGGGCCATAGGCTACTGCATGCGCAGCAGTGCGTACTTTATTCGCTCCCGGTTCAAACGGCAGGATCACCTTGCGGACAAGGTCCCGGTCATGCCGAAGGAGTCCGCCCGGAAGAGAAGGCAAACAGCGGAACAGCCCGTGACTATCCAGGTTGCGGATGCCGAGGAGAAACCCCCCGAATTCAATCGTCACCACCTCCTTCCCCCCTTCGGCCTCCTGCGCAAGGCGGAGAAGAATCCTCAGAAAAAGGCGGAGGTGCAGCGGGAAATCACCAACAATTCCCGGCTCCTCGAGACCAAGCTGCTCGATTTCGGCATCGAGGGGAAGGTGGTGCAGGTGCATCCGGGGCCTGTGGTCACCCGCTATGAATTCGAGCCTGCCCCCGGGATCAAGATCAATCGCATCTCCAATCTCTCCGACGACCTGGCGCTTGCCATGAAGGCGCTTTCGGTGCGGATCGTGGCTCCGGTGCCGGGAAAATCGGTGGTGGGCCTCGAGATTCCCAACTCGCGGAGGGAGATCGTGGTGCTGCGCGACATCCTTTCATCAAAGGAGTTCAGAAACGCGGATTCCAAGCTTGCCCTTGCCCTGGGCAAGGACATCGCAGGCAAACCCTATGTCACCGACCTTGCCCGGATGCCGCACCTGCTGGTGGCGGGGGCGACCGGATCGGGCAAGAGCGTGTCCGTCAACGCCATCATATGCAGCATCCTGTTCAATGCGACCTCGGATGAGGTGAAGTTCCTGATGATCGATCCCAAGAGGCTGGAACTTGGCATCTATAACGACATCCCTCACCTCCTGGTGCCGGTGGTGATGGAGCCGCGACAGGCGGGAAATGCGCTCCGCTGGGCCACCGAGGAGATGGATAACCGATACCGGCTGCTTTCCGACAAGGGGGTCAGGAATATCGATCAATACAATGCCCTGGTGGAGAGCGGGGTGATGGCAGAGGATGATGATGAACCGCTGGAGAAGCTCCCCTATATCGTCATTGTCATCGATGAGTTCGCGGATCTGATCCTGATAGGGGGTAGGGAGGTGGAGTCGCTCCTCACCCGTCTTGCCCAGATGGCGAGGGCGGTGGGCCTGCACCTGGTGATCGCCACCCAGCGTCCCTCGGTGGATATCATAACGGGGCTCATCAAGGCCAATTTCCCGTGCCGGATCTCCTTTCGGGTCTCCTCAAAGACCGATTCACGAACCATCCTGGACCAGAACGGAGCTGAAAAACTCTTGGGCATGGGTGACATGCTCTTTATCCCTCCCGGGTGTTCGGAGCTGGTGAGAATCCACGGCTCCTCGGTCACCGAGGAGGAGATAAATTCCCTGGTGGATTTTCTCATACAACAGGGTCCCCCGGAGTACGATACCTCCATCATCAGTGATCGCACCGAGGATGAGAAGGAGGCCGATTCCTCGGAATACGATGAGCTTTACGACCAGGCGCTGGACCTCGTGGTCAAGACGAACAAGGCCTCCATATCGATGGTCCAGAGACGACTTCGGATCGGGTATAACAGGGCCGCCCGGATGATCGAGTTGATGGAGCGGGACGGCGTGGTGAGCAAGCCCGAGGGGAGCAAACCCAGGCAGGTCCTGGTGAGGAAGGAACATGAGGCCATATAGGGTATCCGCAGGTCGGGTGGTACAGGTGTATGCGGCGATCATTCTCATGGGGGCGTTCCTTGCGGGGTTTCACCCTGTGGGAATCGCCGCGGAAATCATCCCCGGCGTGCTGGAGGGGTTCACGGGGTGGTATGCGACGGTGCGCTCACTCCGGGCGGATTTTCGCCAGACCACCTTTAATCCCCTCTGGGGGGAGAAGCAGGAGGCGCAGGGGGAGTTCTGGTTCAAGAAGCCGGGGTTGATGCGCTGGCAGTACACGATGCCGCAGAAGGATGTCATCACCATCAGCGAGGAGGGTCTGTGCTGGTACATCCCCGAGGATGAACAGGTGATCAGGAAGAGCAAGGAGGATGCCTTCACCACGGTGAGCCCCATGTCGCTTCTCGGCGAGAATATGGAATTGGAAAAGGATTTCGAGATAACCGGCATGGAGGAGATACGGGAAGAAGGGGAGGATGAGAAGGGGAAGGCACGCCGGGTCGTCGGGTATGTCATCCATATGAAGCCGCGCAACGAGCAGATGCCGGTCACACGAGTCGATATCGAGGTGCGGGCGGAAAAATTTTCCCTGGCCGCCATATCGGTTGAAGAGCCATCAGGGAACACCAACCGGATCGCCTTCGAGGCCCTTGCGAAAAACCCCGAGGTGCCCGCCGACCTCTTCCGCTTTGTGCCCCCGCCGGGCACGAAGGTCATAACCCCCAAGGATTTCCCTGCCCTGTAAGACTATCGCTGTTCCGCCTCTCCGGTCATGGGCACGAACCGGACCGGGGCGATCTTTTCCTCGCGGAGCCCCTCCGGGGTCTTCCTGATCCGGTAGAGGTCCTGGCTTTGCGATCCCACGGGTACAACGAGCACCCCGTCCACGGCGAGCTGATCGATCAGGGGGGCAGGGACGTGGTCCGGGGCCGCGGTAATGATGACGGCGTCAAACGGGGCCTCCTCGGGCCATCCCTGGTATCCGTCTCCCGCCCTCACATGGACGTTTGTGTATCCCATGCCCTCCAGTCGTTCAGCGGCAGTTCGCGCCAGATCATCAACGATCTCGATGGAAAAGACCTCATTGGCGATCTCCGCGAGGACGGCGGCCTGGTATCCGGACCCCGTACCGATCTCCAGCACCTTTTCACCTCCGGATAGTCCGAGCAATTCCGTCATCAACGCCACGATATATGGCTGGGATATGGTCTGACCATGGCCGATGGGCAGGGGGTAGTCGTTATAGGCCATATACCGGAGGTGCGGCGGAATGAACAGATGACGTTTCACCGTGCTCATTGCATCGAGCACGAGGGGATCTCCAATGCCCCGGGCCTTTATCTGGGTTTCCACCATACTGTTACGAGACATCGCACATGAATCGATTTCCTGTGTGGTGTTCCTTTCGTGAAAAACGCCTTTCGGGGATGAGTTACACCCTGAAATGAGTGAAAGGACGGGCAGGACCACCATCGGCAGAACGAAAAAAGGATCTGACCCATGCTGAAACAGCCTGAAGAAAAAGGACATCAGCACCATCTCCTTACATTGTTATTGTAGCCCATATCCTGGTTGAAGGTCAATACAACGGCGGCTATGGCATCAATGTGAACCCGAACACTCCATTCACCGATGAGGATACACGGATCACTGAGCGATCTGTGCGGTGCAGGTGGCCTTTCAATGCGATTGTCGATTTTATGCGATAATTCCCAGCATCGTGCTGCGAGGAGAAGTTATTGCCTGAGCGTCTACAGACATATCCCCTCATGACGATGCAATTTCGAAGTTGGGATCACCGGGGAAACACGCCGTGGGTGGACAAACGGGGTATGAGGGATTATAGTAGATATATGCCGATCACGGGGTCATACAGCCCTTCGGGCGAAGCTGCTCAACCCATTGCGGCAGAAAGGCATTGGAGGGACCCTCCCCCTTCCCGCACGGCATTGATTAATCGTCTCAAGGGGCATCATGCCACGTTTTGCAGGCAGTGACCGCATACGTGTATTCATGATTTACGCAGGTGTTTCTACAACGTTTGGGAGAGGATTTCCATGGGCTGGTTGACGATTTATACATTCCCTGATTCTGTTTTGAAGAAGAAGGCGCAGGACGTTGAAAATATAGACCAGCGGATGCAGCGGTTGATCAAGGATATGACCGATACGATGTATTCGGCACCGGGTGTCGGGCTTGCCGCTCCTCAGGTGGGTGTCAGCTCACGTCTGGTGATTGTGGACCAATCGTTGGGAAAGGGACGTGCGCCACTTGTCATGATCAATCCGAGGATCATATCCTCGGAGGGCTCCACCTTCGAGGAGGAGGGATGTCTCAGCCTGCCGGAGACCTATGGACAGGTAAAACGGTCAAAGGTGATCGAGGTGGAATTCACCGACCCGACCGGAAAAGAGGTCCGTATGGTGGCGGAGGACTTTCTGGCCAGGGTGTTTCAGCACGAAATCGATCACCTCAACGGCATGCTTTTTATCGACCGCATGGGGCGTTTGCGGCGTGATTTTTTACGGATGCGGTACCTAAAAAGGATGAAAAAGAAGAGCGATCTGTGACAATGCGGGTCCTTTTCATGGGAACCCCGGATTTTGCCTGTCCTGCACTGGATGGGCTGGTAAAGGCGGGGGTGACAGTGATCGGGGTATTCACCCAGGCGGACCGACCGAAGGGGAGGGGCCAGGCGTTGACATCCCCGCCGGTCAAGCAGGCGGCGCTTGCCCATCACCTCCCTGTATTTCAGCCAACCGGACTCTCGCACGAGGCCGTCGGCGCCACCTGGGCCGATCTCAATCCCGACGCGGTGGTCGTTGTCGCCTATGGATTCATCCTTCCCCCCTGGATCCTCCACGGACCCCCCATGGGGTGCATCAATCTGCATGCATCGCTGCTGCCCCGCCATCGAGGCGCCGCCCCCATCAATTGGGCCGTTATACGGGGGGATGAGGAAACCGGGGTGACCACCATGCTCATGGACGAGGGTATGGACACCGGTCCCATCCTCATGCAGGAAAGTATCCCCATAACACCGGAGGATACCGCCGGAACGATTCACGACAGGCTTTCCCTGGTCGGCGCCGACCTGGTTGTCAAAACCCTCGATGGATATCGGCAGGGGATCGTCATCCCGAGGAAACAACCGGATGAGGGGGCCACCATGGCGCCGAAGCTCGACAGGGAAATCGGAAGGCTGGATTGGACCAGGGATGCTGTCTCCCTGTGGAACCTCATACGGGGAATCAATCCCCATCCGGGTGCATTCACCTTTCTGCACGGCCGGATGATCAAGATCTGGTATTCCCGGCCCGTGGAAGGGGACGCCGGCAATGCCGAGCCGGGCATGATCACCGATGTCGATCCCCGGCAGGGGGTGATCGTCCAGGCGGGAAAGGGACGGATTGCCTTATTGGAGGTACAGCCTGAGAATAAGAAGAAGATGAGCGCCCAATCCTTTCTCAGCGGTTATCGGGAGCAATTGATCGGCGAGGTTTTCACACGGTTCGGTGGCACAGGAGATGCACGCTGACCCTTTTCACCGCCGTTACCCGAGCATGGATGCATACAACTGCAGGGCATGAATGTGCAACGAACAGACAAGAGATATGCAAATACACGGGAGATGGTCTTCATCCTTCTCCTGGTGGGTTTTTTGGGGTGCATAGGAGCGGGTGCCTATGGATTCTGGAAGCTCACCGGTCCCGGCCTTTCCCAGATCCATCCCGTGCTTCCCCGGGTCATAGGATTCCTTCTGACCGCGGCCTTTTTCGTCATTACACTGGGGATTATGTTATTTCTCAACATCATCCTCTTTGGACGCAACACCCTGTTTTTTAATCCCATTCGCATGCTCCTCTCGCGATACCTTTTCCCGGTTATCGTGGTGCTGGGACGGGTATTCCGGATTCCTGAGGATATGATGCAATGCTCCTTCATTGATATCAATAACCGTCTGGTCCGGATCAAGGGGGTGTCGGTGCGGCCTGAAAAGCTCATGATCCTGCTGCCGCAGTGTCTTCAAAACGACGATTGTGACTTTCGGATTACCAAGGACATGCGAAGTTGCCGAAGGTGCGGCCGCTGCCAGATCGCCGAGATCGTCCCCCTGCTTGAACAGAACGGCATTGCAGGCTGGGTGGCGACCGGGGGGACCCTGGCGAGAAAGCACGTGACGGACTTTCGGCCTGATGCCATCATCGCGGTGGCCTGTCCCAGGGACCTTTCGAGCGGCATCATCGATTGCCTTCCCATTCCGGTCTACGGCATTCTCAATCAGAGGCCCGAAGGCCCCTGTGTGAACACGCTGGTGGATATGGATGAGGTCCGGTGGGCGATCCGGCACCTTGTCCTGCCCGGAAGCCTTGATGGAAAAAAGGGGGTTGCATCGCAGCCCGAGTGATCCCTTCGGTGATGTCGAGAATACGATATGAATGATTTATCCGCTATCGGGAGATTCATCGTCATAACCGGTTTTATCCTTATCGCGTTGGGGGGCATACTCATCCTGGCGGGCAAGGTCCCCTTCGTCGGCAGGCTTCCCGGCGATATTCACATCAAACGGGACAACCTCGACGTGTACCTCCCCCTGGGAACGTCCATTCTCATAAGCATCATCCTGTCCCTTCTTCTCTATATCATCAGCAAGATCCGGTAAGACCGGGTAGCCGGGGTCAGCAATGCCGATTTTGACAGCTTCATTATCGTGAGCGTACATGTCTGCCTGCACTCCCTGCCCAAGGATTCAAAATCAGAATTCCTGATCGGGAATGAGGTTTGTACACGACCTTCACCCTATGACTCGAAAAAAAAAGGGCTGCGTCCGAAAGGACGCAGCCCTACAAATCAGGACCTCATCTGGGGGGGAATAGATGGGTAGTCCTGATTGTGATGTTGTTCAGTGTGTTAACCTCCTAAAAAAGCAGCCCGCCTCCGAGCCCTAATCCGAGCCCTCCGAGTCCCAGGCCAAGGCCTCCCATCCCTAGACCAAGCCCTCCGAGCCCCATACCAAAGGGGTCGATCATGCTTAAACCTAAACCCAGACCATAGCCGCCCATTAAACCGAGGCCGCCGTACATGCCAAGGCCGCCATAGAGACCGAGGCCGCCGTAGAGTCCACCCATTAAACCAAGGCCGCCGTACAGTCCGCCGTACATGCCGAGGCCGCCGTACAGTCCGCCGTACATGCCAAGGCCGCCGTACAGTCCGCCGTACATACCGTACCCGGTTCCGTACATACCGTACCCGGTTCCGTACATACCGTAGCCGCCATAGCCGCCGTAACCACCATATCCACCGTAACCACCATATCCACCGTAACCGCCGTACTGGGGATATCCGTAGCCGCCGCCGTAGCCGCCATAGCCACCGTAGCCGCCGTAGCCACCATATCCACCGTAACCGCCATAGCCACTATACCCATAGCCGCCGTACTGGGGATATCCGTAGCCGCCGCCGTAGCCGCCATAGCCGCCGTAGCCGCTATAACCACCATATCCACCGTAACCGCCATAGCCACTATACCCATAGCCGCCGTACTGGGGATATCCGTAGCCGCCGTAGCCACTATAGCCATAACTGCTGGGGTAGTAACCGGAGGAGCCGTAATAGCTGCTTGAAGGGTAGTATCCGGAGTAGCCGTAGCTTGATGAGGGGTAATATGAGGAAGAAGAATAATAGGCGAAGCCGGGCGAGGCCAGGAACGCTACTATGATTATTATGATCAAAGAGAAGAAAATTTTTTCACATCTATATGATAACTTCATAGATCCAACTCCTTTAACCGAATCTTACCATTCTTTTGCGAACATCCACAAAAAACGCTATCTCTTATGAATCAGTTACAAGCCACCCCCTTTTCACTACATTTTGTTAAGACATCGAATATACTAAAACGTTCCCAAACACACTGTGTTCTTCCACATATAATGCAAAAAAAATGCCATACGCGTGCATGCAGAAGGGAATACACTACGCCTGTTAAAAGGCGAATGGAGAGGAATGAATCCGGTGCGAGCGCAGCAGGGTAATGAACAGGCGAAATCAGGCCCCAGCCATGTTTCTGAGCCGGGCGATCCGCTCCTCGGTGGAGGGATGGGTGCTGAAGAGATTCTGTATCCCGCGTGCGCTGAGGGGATTCATGATGAACATATGGGCGGTTGATGGATTCGCGCGCATCGGGATCTGCCTGTTCGCCATCTGGAGCTTCCCTAATGCACTTGCCAGGCCGAGTGGTGTGCCGCTTATCCTCGCCCCCTCTGCATCCGCCGCAAACTCCCTGGATCGCGAAATCGCCATCTGTATGAGCATTGCAGCAATAGGAGCCAGGATCATCATGATCAGAGAAGCGATCACATTCCCCTCGCCCCGGTTGTCCCGGCCGCCAATGCCGCCGAATATGAGCGCCCATCGAGCCATCGATGCAAGAAAGGTGATTGCCCCGGCAATCACGGCGGCGATGGTCCCGATGAGGATATCGCGGTGCTGGACATGGGCCAGTTCATGTGCCAGCACCCCTGCGAGCTCTTCCCTGGTGAGCATTTCACGAATACCTCGGGTCACGGCGACTGCGGCATGTTTTGGATTCCTGCCGGTGGCGAAGGCATTCGGTGTCGTCTGCGGGCATATATAGATTCTGGGCATGGGAAGACCCGCGCGTTGCGCCAAACCTGAAACGATATCGTACAGCTCGGGGTCCTCGCCCCTGCCTATCTCCCGGGCCCGATACATCTTAAGTACGATCGTGTCGCTGAACCAATATGAAAAAAAATTCATAACGACTGCAAGGACCAGGGCGACGACCAGGCCCTGCCGACCACCCAGGGCGCCTCCGGCCAGCACCAGAAGCACCGTGAGTGCAACCATGAGTAGTGTGGTTTTAACCGCATTCATTGCTGTTTCTCCTTTCATTCCGTGGTATAGGTATGCATTGTCTTATGTTGTATGCATTGCCTTATGTGAATGCATTGCCTTATGTGAATGCATTGACTTTATGCGTATGCATTGACTTTATGTGAATGCATTGCCTTTTGGCATCCTTTTGCCTTTTTATATTTGTTAGAGGTTAAAGATCACCCCATTCGTATTGGCATACGGCCACCGCCATCAGTGCCGCCGTCTCAACGCGCATGATGCGGTATCCGCAGGAGATGATGCTGAATCCTGATTCCCGTATCATGTCAAGTTCATACGTGGTAAAACTCCCCTCCGGCCCCACAAGTATGAGAATCGAATCGGGCCTTTTCACCCCGGAAAAGACATCCCTCATGTGTTGAGGCGGATCAGCCCCCTCCCATAAACAGATTTTAAAATATTTATCAGCTCTCTTCAGCCGAGGGGCTTCCCTTGACGAAGACTTCAGCCGAGGGGCTTCCCTTGACGAAGACTTCTGCAAAGGGGCCTCCCCCGCTAAAGACTTCAGCCGAGGGTCTTCCCTTGACGAAGGCTTATGCAAAGGGTTTTCATCTTGTAAAGACCTTTGCCAAGGGTCTTCCCCTGACGAAGGCTTATGCAAAAGTTCTTCCCCCTGTGAAAGTTTTTGCGAGGGTTGTTCCCTTGGCAAAAGTTTTTCCCCTTGCGAAAGGTCGTTACCTTTCAACGGCCCTTTCCCAGGCAAAGGGCCTTCCCCTCGTACCAGCCCCTCCCCGTGTAAGAAATCCTCGAGTGGCTGCGGGGGGGCAAGGCAGGGGATATCTGTTCTGCCGGACTGTTTCGCCGCCTCGATGACGATCCGATCCCATCGCCGCCAGCGATGATGACTCAGGGATGTGGTGCGCGGGGAAAAGCTTCGTTCGGTCTGAAGCGGATATATGCAGTCCACACCCAACTCGGTGGCCTTTTGCAGGATGATCTCGATTGCGGAATACCGGGGGATTGCCTGTGCGAGCATGATCCTGGGCCGTGATCGAGGTGGCGGAGGTTCCTCGTTGAGGATTTTCAGCGTTGCCCGGGCCCGGGTCATCTCCAGGATTTCCGCCCTGTAGCGAAGTCCCGAGCCGTCGGTAACGTATATGCAATCACCGGGTTCAAGCCTCATGACCCGGAGATGATGCACCTCGTCCCCGGCAAGGGTCACCGGTGACGACAATATCCGTTCCGAAACGAAAAAAAGCCTCGGCATGCTTCCCTTTTCAGTACCTTCCGCAGCAGGGATGCAATCCCTTTATGCGGCCGGAGGCCTGAAATTACTTCTTGTCCTCGTCGACCACCTCGAAGTCGGCATCCACCACGTTCTCGCCTTCATGTCCCGGCTGTGCCCCACCCGCTGATTCTGCGGACGCCTGAGAGGCGCCCTCGGGCTGACCATGTTGCGCGGAGGCCTGGGCATACATCTGTTCGGCAAGCTTGTGGGATGCCTTGGTGAGTTCATCGATGCCCTTTTTGATGGCATCGGCGTCGCTGCTCTCATCCTTGAGTTTCTGAAGCCGGGTCTTTGCCTCCTCGATTTTCGACTTATCCGCCTCCGAGATCTTGTCTCCGAACTCATTGAGGTTCTTCTCGATCTGAAAGACGAGGGAGTCTGCCTGGTTTTTCGCCTCGGCAAGCTCCTTCTTCTTTTTGTCCTCGGATGAGTGTTGCTCGGCGTCCTTGACCATGCGCTTGATTTCCTCTTCAGTGAGGCCGCTCGAGGAGGTTATCTGGATGTTCTGCTGCTTTCCGGTTGCCATATCCTTGGCGGACACATTGAGGATGCCGTTCGCATCGATGTCGAAGGTGACCTCCACCTGAGGAATCCCTCGCGGCGCAGGGGGGATGCCCACCAGATCGAACCTTCCGAGGCTCCGGTTATCGGCCGCCATTTCCCTCTCGCCTTGCAGCACGTTGATGCTCACCGCGGTCTGGTTGTCGGCCGCTGTGGAGAAGATCTGGGTCTTTCGCGTGGGAATGGTGGTATTCCGGTCGATCAATTTCGTAAACACGCCCCCCAGTGTCTCGATGCCGAGGGAAAGGGGGGTCACGTCGAGCAGGAGCACATCCTTGACATCGCCGGTGAGCACCCCGCCCTGGATAGCGGCGCCCACTGCAACCACCTCGTCGGGGTTAACCCCCTTGTGCGGCTCCTTGCCGAAGAATTTCTTCACCGTCTCCTGGACGAGCGGCATGCGGGTCTGCCCCCCCACCAGGATCACCTCGTCGATTTCCGAGGCTGAAAGGCCGGCATCCTTGAGTGCAAGGCGGCAGGGTTCCACGGTTTTTTCCACCAGGTCGCCCACCAGTTGTTCCAGTTTTGCCCGGGTCAGGGTGATATTGAGGTGCTTGGGTCCTGAGGCATCGGCGGTGACAAAGGGAAGGTTGATGTCGGTCTGCACCACGGTGGAGAGCTCGCATTTGGCCTTTTCCCCGGCCTCTTTCAGACGCTGGAGCGCCATCTTGTCCTGCCGCAGGTCGATCCCCTGGTCCTTCTTGAATTCGTCGGCCAGCCAGTTGATGATCCTCTGGTCGAAGTCATCCCCGCCCAGGTAGGTATCCCCGTTGGTGGACTTCACCTCGAAGACCCCCTCGCCCAGCTCCAGTATGGAGATATCGAAGGTGCCGCCGCCAAGGTCGTAGACCGCGATCTTTTCATCCTTCTTTTTGTCCAGTCCATAGGCAAGTGAGGCGGCGGTCGGCTCATTGATAATCCTGAGCACATTCAAACCGGCGATCCTGCCCGCATCCTTGGTTGCCTGCCGCTGGCTGTCATTGAAGTATGCGGGAACGGTGATCACCGCATCCGTCACCTTTTCACCGAGATAGTTTTCCGCAGTCTCCCGCATCTTCTGGAGAATCATCGCGGAAATCTCCGGGGGGGTATACCGTTTCCCCACGGCCTCGATCACACATTCGTCGTGTTTTCCCTGGGCGATTTTGTACGGAAGGACCTTTATGGCCTTCTTGACCTCGTCACTGTCGAATCGCCGGCCGATGAGCCGCTTGACCGAGAATATGGTATTGCTCGGGTTGGTGATTGCCTGGCGTTTGGCAATCTGGCCTACGAGCCGTTCACCCTTGTCCGTAAAGGCCACAACGGAAGGGGTTGTCCGATTGCCTTCCGTGTTTTCAATGACCTTCGGTTCACCCGCTTCCATGATAGCCACGCATGAATTCGTGGTGCCAAGATCGATGCCGATGACCTTTCCCATCTACTATTCCTCCCTCCTGTTATAGGATCTCTTTGTAATTTCATCTGAAAATCATTTTCATGCTTCTTTGTGAGCCAAAGGCTCATATGCGTTTCCCTTTCCCTTTCCCTTCTACCTTCTACCTTCTACATTCGATATTCGCAGTTTCATCCGGCTCATGAATGTTTCACTTCTACATTCTACATTCTACATTCGATATTCTACATTCTACATTCGATATTCGATATTCTACATTCTGCATTCGATATTCGCAGTTTTTTTTGTAATCGCTTAGCATCATATAGTATCACCCTATCGCTGATGGTCATGCCCGCCTTCCGTGGTTTTCTTCCCCTCGGGCCTTTTGGCCACGGTGACCATGGCCGGTCTGATAAGGCGGTCGTTCAAGAAATACCCTTTCTTATGTTCCTCCATGACCATGTTCGGTTCGTGTGCATCCGTCTCCAGATGCAACATCGCCTCGTGCTTGCAGGGATCGAATCGCTCCCCCACCGCGCATTCGTACGTGAGGCCCTCCTTTTCAAGGGTGTCCTTGAGCTGCTTATGGATCAATTTGATCCCTTCGGAGAAGCGCTCAAAATCCTTTGATTCTTCCGCGGATTTTATGGCAAGTTCCAGATGGTCGAACACGGGGAGCAGGTCCTTTACCAGCCGTTCGAGGGCGTATTTGTAATATTCGCACTTCTCCCGCTCCATTCGTTTTTTAAAATTTTCGAATTCCGCATGAAGGCGGAGATACTTGTCATACAATTCCTTGTTCTTTTCCCTTTCCGCTGCAAGTTCCCTTGATAATGACGCCACCTCACCTCCTCCGGGAATCTCTTGGCCTCCAGGGGTCCCCTGGCGAGAGGATTCCGCGTGTTTCTCGGATGGATCAATAGTGTGATCCTCGGGTACGACCATCGAGTTTTCACCCCCTTTAATCAATGCATCTGCATAAAGATGCTGGTTAGTGTCAAGGCCATTTGATTGACCGTCCAGATGACCTCCCGGTAACGCATGCGGGTCGGACCGATCACCCCGACCATACCCCGGACGCGCGGACGAATTTGATACGGGGACATGACGAGACTGCAGCCCGCCAGGTGCGGATCAGGATTTTCCGCACCTATGAGGACCTTGACCCCTTCCTCCCCTTCAAAGGAATCCATGATTCGGATCAACCGCTCCTTTTCTTCCACGGTATCAAAGAATGATCGCATCTTCTTCAGATCTGCAAAATCGGGCTGGTCCAGGATATTTACCCAGCCATCCACGTACATGTCGCACGTTTCCTCCTGCTCGATGGCATTCTTGCTCATCTGAATGGATTGACGCTCGAACTGATCATAGAGAAACTTCTCATCCGACATAAACTGGTGTATCTTGGCCTTGATCTCGGAGAGACTGAGTCCCTCAAATTGATCGTTGACGTAGCGCGACATCTTGTCGAGCTGTTCCTGGGGGATGATCTCCTCCGTCTCCACCATCCGATTGAACACCAGTCCGGATTGAGACACGAATATGGCCATGCACTGGCGCCCGCCCATAGATACAAAATCGATATGTTGCAGGGTAAGCTGGGATTTTTTGGGCACCGTTACAATCCCCATATACCGCGACAGCTCCGAAAGTATCGAGGATATCTTGGAGAGCATGGCTGCCCGTTCCTTGATTTGAAACAATATGGACAGCAGGCACTGTTCGGTCCCGCACGATTCCGCCTCCTTGTTCAGGCATGCCATGAGATGATCGACAAAGAAGCGGTATCCCTTTTCCGTGGGCACTCGTCCCGCCGAGGTATGCGGATGGGTCAGAAATCCCTTTTCCTCCAGATCGGCCATGATGTTTCGAATCGTGGCCGGAGACCAGTCCACGTCGAGCTTCCTGCTCAGGGTACGCGATCCCACCGGTTCAAAATGATTGATATAGTGGGATATCAGTGTAAGAAAGATGAGTGTTTCCCTTTCGGTCAAGATTCGTGATTGTTCCATACGCGTCACATTCCTTTTTATAAGGTATCAGAGGCAATTGACACCGGAATCATCTTTTCCCTACCATCGTGTGCACTGGCAGGACTTAGTGCCAGCAAAGACGGCCTCGTAAAAAATCGCCTGCCTGTCACTGCGGCGAAAGCCGGAGTCCAAAACCATTTAGAAACACCAGATTCCATGTCAGGCATGGAATCACGGAATAGGGTAAAATCGACTTTTTACGATTCCATCAGTAAACATCCCCTAATATAATACCGAATGGATTTTTTTTCAAAAAATTGTGCCGGATGGATAGTGAGCAATGAATAGTATGGTAATGCATTAGCACTTTTAAACAAAGAGTGCTAACCTCGCAAAAAATAACAAGAAACAACCACTTTGTCAAGGATGATCGTGAATGGTCGCCTTGACGGGGAGACCGGTCGTCGCAGGGATTGTTCATTGCGGCGGTGGGTTGTGAAAGGGGTTTTGTTTAGGGTATAATACGATATGGAAAACTGTCTGTTTCAGGAGCTCTTGGCGATTATGAGTCGTCTTCGGGGAGAAGGGGGATGCCCCTGGGACCGGGAACAGACTATTGAATCCCTCAAGCCTTTCCTGATCGAAGAGTGTCACGAGGTCATCGAGGCCATTGAGGAAGGAGATCCGCACAAGATACAGGAGGAACTGGGCGATCTGCTGTTCCAGATCATCTTTCTGGCACAGATCGGAAAGGAACAGGGGACATTCGACATCGCCCGTATCCTGACCACGATATCCGAAAAGATGATCCGCAGACATCCCCATGTTTTTTCCGATGATACGGCCAGCCATCCATCCGAGGTATTGGCCAGGTGGGAAGAGATAAAGCGGATGGAGGATGCGGAGCGGAAGAAGGGAAGGAACGCCGGAAATGGTCCCTCCTCGGTCTTGAATGGAATTCCCAAGGGACTGCCCAGTATGACCTATGCCCATCGGGTCCAGGCAAAGGCATCGCGGGTCGGTTTTGATTGGCCGCTGCTGGATGAGGTGATGGTGAAGCTTGATGAGGAGATCGGAGAATTTCGTGATGCCGTGGCAGGGACGGACCCCAAGAAAATCGAGGACGAACTCGGCGACGTGCTTTTCACCATGGTCAATATCAGCAGATTCCTGCGGATTGATCCCGAGGGCGCCTTGAGGAGTACGGTGCGGCGATTCATCGAGCGTTTTCAGGCGATGGAGCGGGTGGTTACCGAACGAGGGAAAACGATGAGCGAACTCGACATACATGCATTGGACCTGATCTGGGAGGAGGTAAAGAACAAAATATCTTGACAACATCGGCGTTATTGTTCTATAACTTGTTCTGCACATGGATCACGTGTTGATTGACGATATGCTTTATCCCTTTGTGCTATAATTCAAAGAGTGAGGGAAGAGAAATGATAAAAGAGGTGCTTCAGGAGATTGTGAAGGCTATTGTGGATAACCCTGAACAAGTTAAAGTCAGCGAGATTGACGGGGATCAGACGGTGATACTGGAAGTGAGCGTGGCCGATGGGGACCTTGGCAAGGTGATCGGCAGGAACGGGAGAACCATTACCGCAATCAGAAGCATCCTCGCGAGCGTCGGCGGCAAAAACGGGAGACGGTATGTGTTGGAGCTTGTTGAATAATGCACGGAGGACGACGTACGGCTGCTGCGGCACACATGGGCTCCATCAGTAAGCAGTTGTTGGGATTCATTCAACGAATAAGGGAAAAACAATGCTTGGTGGCATGGGTTGCAACATCGAGAATATTGAGCACGATACCAGCAGGGATGTAATGAAACACAAGAAGATGCTTGACATCGCACCGGACTGGGGGAGACTCGGTGATGAGGCACGCAGGGAGATCCTCAAGATTTTGGCAAAGGCGGGGTCCGGTCATACCGGGGGCTCGCTCTCCTGCGTCGAGATTCTGCTGGCGCTGTATTACGGGAAGATGCGCCACAATCCTCAAGAACCCGAATGGCCCGACCGGGATCGCTTCGTTCTCTCCAAAGGGCATGGTGCGCCGGCCCTCTATGTGATTCTGGCTCAACAGGGATATTTTGATTGTTCTGAATTGAATTCGCTCAGGTGTCTGTGCGGGAGACTGCAGGGGCATCCCTATAACTGCACAACCCCCGGCATCGAGATTTCCACCGGATCGCTGGGACAGGGGCTTTCTGTGGCTAACGGTATGGCCCTGGCCGGAAAACTGGACAAGAAACCGTATCGGGTGTATGTGCTGCTGGGTGACGGCGAAAACCAGGAGGGGCAGGTATGGGAGGCAGCCATGTCCGCCGCCCACTATCACCTGGACAATCTGTGTGCGCTCATCGATTATAACAAGCTCCAGATAGACGGCGCCCTGTGTGATATCATGGGCGTGGAACCATTGGAGGCCAAATGGCAGGCCTTCGGCTGGTCCACCTGCCAGGTGAACGGCCATGATGTCGACGAGATACGGATGGCGCTTGACCGGGCGGAGGATGTAAAGGGCAAACCCTCCATGATCATCTGCCATACCGTGAAGGGAAAGGGTGTCTCATTCATGGAGAACAAGGTCGAATATCACGGCGTGGCCCCTTCACCCGAGGAGCTTGAACGCGCGCTTGCCGAACTAACTCGCGGAGGGAATGCGGAATGATGCTTGGTACACGGGATGTTTATGGTGATACCCTGGTGAAGCTCGGGGAGCGGGATACAAACATCGTGGTGCTGGATGCCGATCTTTCGGCGTCAACGCGTACGTGTAAGTTCGCATGCGCGTTTCCGGACCGTTTTTTCAACATGGGAATCGCCGAGCAGGATATGATTTCCACCGCTGCCGGGCTCGCCAGTTGCGGAAAGATCCCCTTTGTCAGCACCTTCGCCGTGTTTTTAACCGGCCGGGCATGGGATCAGGTTCGTCAATCCGTATGCTATTCGGATCAGAATGTCAAACTGGTCTCCACACACTCAGGAATCACCGTAGGTGAGGACAGCGCCACCCACCATGCCAATGAGGATATAGCGCTCATGAGGGCATTGCCTGGTATGACCGTTATCTGTCCTGCGGACGGTATAGAGACCGCGCAGGTGATCGAGACGGTGGCCCGTCGTAAGGGACCTGTCTATGTCAGGCTCGCGCGGTGTAAATTCCCCGTGATCTATGACGATGCCTATCGATTCGAGCTGGGCAGGGCAAGCATGCTCAGGGATGGTACCCATGCGACCATTATCGCCATCGGAATCATGGTTTCAAAGGCGCTGGAGGCGGCCGAGGCACTGGAGAGGGAAGGAATCCCGGTTCGCGTGCTGAACATGTCCACCATAAAACCCATCGACACCCAGGCCATCATCGATGCGGCCCGTGAGACCGGCGCCATCGTCACCGCCGAGGAGCACTCCGTAATCGGCGGTTTGGGGAGCGCCGTGGCGGAAGTGGTCGTCGAATCCGACCGCCCATGCCCCATGAAAAGGATAGGGGTGCGGGACTGTTTCGGCGTTTCCGGAAAGCCCGATGAATTGCTGGAGCGTTTCTGTTTGGGGGTTCGAGATATCATTGAAGCAGCGAGAGGGGTCATTCAACGGAAATCCCGCTCCCAGCCTCCTACATGACGGGTCATGGAATGCTTCTCCCATGCACCGATCATTCAAATGTACCACGTCTGCAAGAGGTTCAAGCACAATAGCCGTGCCTTGGATGACATCAGCGTCGAGATACGCAGCGGCGAGTTTATCTTCCTGACCGGACCGAGTGGGGCAGGGAAGACGACCTTTCTGAAACTCCTTTTTGTCGAAGATGTTCCTACTGCGGGCCACATCATTGTCCTGGGAAGAAATCTCAGCCGGGTCAAGGAGTCAAACCTTCATCACCTGAGACGTCAAATAGGTGTTGTATTTCAGGATTTTCGACTGCTCAGGAACCGCACCATCTTTGAGAACATCGATTTTGTCCTTCGTCTTTACGGACATCCCCCGAAGGTGCGGAAAAAAATGGCGTGGCAGACATTGAGTATGGTGGGACTGGAGAACCGAATCGATGCATACCCCCTTGAACTTTCCGGGGGGGAACAGCAGCGGATCGCCATCGCCAGGGCACTGGTCAACAATCCCCCGCTCATCCTGGCTGATGAGCCCACAGGGAACCTTGACGTGCAGCGGGAAGAGGAGATCATGGCGCTTTTCAGGAAGATCAACATGCAGGGGACGACCCTCGTGGTCGCCACCCACAATCAATCCATCATATCGAGGATGGGAAAACGGGTGATCACCCTTCACCAGGGCCGGGTGGTAGGAACGCATTGATAAAGGATGAAGGATGAAGGATGAGGGAGGAAGGAGGCCAAGGAGGCCAAGGACGATGAGCGGAAAAGTGCCACGAACCGATTCGCAGCCTGCTCCCGTTAAGGCGCGCAAACGGTTTCAGATCGCACACCGGGTGTGGGTTTTCCTGTACAGCCTTCAGGACGGTGTCCACAATCTCAGAAGGGGCGGCATTACCGGTTTCGTCTCGGTCATTACCATCTCCTTTACCATGCTCAATGTGGGACTCTTTTTTCTCCTGTGGATTAACATCTCCCCGTTGCTTACGGGATGCCTCGATGCGGTGAAGGTGGTGGCCTACCTCAAGGAGGGCATCGGCGAAGAAAGGGTTGTCCTTTTAACCAGCCAACTCAACGCCATGAAGGAGATCAAGAAGGTCACCTTCGTGACCAAGTCGGAGGCAATGGAACGGTTCAGGGAATCACTCGGTGAGGATCGTTTCCTTCTGGAGGGACTTGGGGAGAATCCGCTGCCTGCATCCTTCGAGATGATCATCGATGACACGGCGGGCATCGGCGCACTGGATATGGTGGCGGAGAAGCTCTCACTGTTCGGCGAATTCGAAGAGATACAAAGCGGCAGGGAATGGGTCCGCCGGCTTTCCGTTTTTCTCTTTCTGATAAAGGTGGTTGGATTTCTGGCGGGGGGCGTCCTGATCTTCGTCTCCCTGTTTATCATCTCCAATACCGTTCGATTGACCTTTCTCAATCGCAAGGATGAGGTGGAAATCATGCGCCTGGTGGGTGCGCATCGATGGTTCATCAAGACCCCATTTTTGCTGGAGGGCATGATAAACGGCCTGTTGGGGAGTGTCATTTCCATCGGTCTTCTCTATCTGCTCTATCAATTGATACGGTATCAGTTGCACCCATATCTATTGGATATCATCGGGCTGTTCCGGCTCTCCTTTCTCCCCCCGACGCTCATGCTCCTCCTGGCAGGTCTGGGAATGGGGGTCGGCGGGGTGGGGAGCCTCTTTTCCTTGAAGGTCTGATGCCATGAACGGACGAGCCACGGGAATGTTTCTGATGTGTACGGCCCTCATGCTGTGGCCTTGTGCACGGGTGTCGCAGGGGGAGGAGCCTTCCTCACTGCGGAAGGAGAAAAGCAAACTCAAGGGGCTTGAAGAGGATGTCGCAAAGACCAGAAAGGCGGTCAAGGAGCAACGAAAAAAGGAAGGCTCCATCATGGAGCAATTGGATGCCATCGACAGGGAGTTGGAGAAAAAACGGAGAGAACTTGCCATCTATGAATTCAATCTTGCCCACAACCGGAAAAAGGAACAGGAGATCGAGGCGCAGCTCCTGAAGATCGAGAAAGGGGTTGCGGAGAAACTGGATCACCTCAAGGGGAGATTACGGGCCATATATAAGTCCGGCGGCATAGGTCTCATGAAGGTCATTTTTTCCGCCGATTCCGTGGATCAACTGATACAGTCCATGACCCTGATGCGTTACATTGCCCAGTCCGACGCAAGGGACGTGGCTGAACTGAGGCGTCAAAGGGAATTGTATTGCACGAGGACACGGGAGCTCGAGGAGTATGCATCCAGTGTGAATAGTTACAAGGAGCAGGCATCCAGAAAAAAGGGGATACTCGAGAGGCAGCAGGGAGAACGATATGCCCTCCTTGAATCCGTCCGAAGAAACAAGGAGAGACAGATTGCGCTGCTCAATGGCCTGGAGCGTCAATCCAAAGAACTGCGCAGGCTCATCGAGCGTTGGGGCGCCGGAAAGGCGGCCGATGGCGATTTTACTGCGCTCAAGGGCAAGCTTATCTGGCCGGTTGAAGGGAAGGTCCTGGTTCCGTTCGGCCTGCACCATGATTCCCGGTTGGACCGGAAGATACTCAATAACGGAATCGACATCGGCGCACCCTTGGGGAGTGATATCCTGAGCGTGGGTGCCGGAAAGGTCGTCTATGCGGGGTGGTTTCTGGGGTATGGCAAATTGATCATCATCGACCACGGCAACGGGTACACCACCATTTATGCACACACCTCGGAGATCGCCGTACAAGAAGGACAACCAATCAAGGGCGGGGAGCGGATCGGGTCGGTCGGCGATACCCATTCGTTACGGGGGGCGGAACTGTATTTCGAGATTCGTCATAACGGTCAACCCCGTGATCCCCTTGTATGGCTGAGCCGGCGGTGATTCGATGAAAGTCGCCAAGAAGAAGGACTTGCCGAATAACCGATAAATAGTATATGCTTCTACAATAAAAATTTATTCCCATTTTCTCATATGATGATTTTTAACATGCAAGGAGAAGAATATGGAGCAGCATAAGAATCAGGGAGTGAAATTACTCGTCGTTGTGACATCGATTACGGTCTTTGTCATCACCATCCTCCTTTGTCTCAACGGCTTTATGGCAGGGGTGTACGCCAAGGACAAGACCTATGAGAACCTCAAGGTCTTTAGTGAGGCCATAACGTATATCCAGGAAAACTACGTGGACGAGGTGGATGAAGGCCAGGTCATTTCCGGCGCCATCAAGGGGATGCTCAAGGACCTCGACCCGCACAGCTCCTACATGACCTCTGACATGTACAAGGAGATGCAGGTGGATACGCGGGGCAGGTTCGAAGGGATCGGCATCGAGATAACCATAAAGGATGAGCAGCTCACCATTGTCTCCCCCATCGAGGGGACCCCCGCCTTTGAGGCAGGGTTAAAGGCCGGTGACCTCATTCTCAAGATCGACGATGCCCCCACCAGGGATATGTCGCTTTCCGAGGCAGCAAAACAGATCCGGGGCCCCAAGGGGACCAAGGTGACCCTGACCATATGGCGCAAGGGGTTCGAAAAGGCAAAGAAATTCACCATCACCCGCGGGGTGGTGAAACTGGAAAGCGTCTATTCGAAGACGATGGAAGACGGCAGGATCGGATATATCAGGATCCGCCAGTTTCAGGAAGACACCACCAAGGACGTGAAATCCGCCGTCAAGGAGATCAATGCGGACTCCCTGGAGGGACTTATCCTCGATATACGGTTTAATGCCGGGGGGCTTCTGAATGTGGCGGTTGATGTGGCCGACATCTTCCTGCCGAAGGAGGCCGTGATCGTGAGCACCAAGGGGAAGGTGAAGGAACAGAGCATGGTCCTGAAGTCGAAGAACGATCCCCTGATCCCTGATTACCCGATTGTCGTCCTGGTCAATGCAGGAAGCGCCAGTGCCTCGGAGATCCTTGCCGGGGCGCTCAAGGACTGGAACAGGGCGGTGGTGCTCGGCACCAAGACATTCGGCAAGGGATCGGTCCAAACCATCTATCCCCTGTCCGATGGGTCCGCCATCCGATTGACCACGGCGAAATATTACACCCCAAAGGGGACCAGCATCCACGGCGAGGGGATCACCCCGGATATCCTGGTGGAAAACCTTCTGCCTGACGACAAGAAGAGGATACTCTCCGAAGAGCATGCCATCCGCGAAAAGGACCTCATCGAGATGGACAGGTCATCCAAAAACAATGATCAGCCCCCTGCCGACGCGGAGGGACCTGCGGAGATGCAGGAGGAGAATGAGGAATCGAAGGAAGAGGGAGAGGGAATGGGATACATTGAGGATCTGCAGCTCCAGAGGGCGATCGACATCATCAAGGCAAACCGGATCTTTTCGCTTTTTAAGAAGTAAGAGACACCCGGTCCGTATGCAGTGGCGACAAAAAAGAAGCTGAAGAAGAAAAGGAGCGGGGGCAAGAAAAGGCGTAAGCAGCGTAAGCCCTCGAGCCACAAGGTTATGTGGCTCAGCCTTGCGCTCATTCTTCTCTCAATGATCAATCTGATCTTTCTCGATACCCTGATCGGCTTCCGGACCGGCGGGCATTTTCTTCCCCGGTGTATCCATGCCCCGGTGGCAGCGCTTTTTTCGCCGAGGCGCCCGAAATCCGCCCATGATAAAGAAGCGTGGGATGCTGTAATCCAGCCTCCTGCTGAGGATTTCATCAAGGAAACACCCAAGCCTCCGGCAGGGAATTTCATTCCGGAAGCGACCAGGCCCCCTGTGAAATCTCCGTTGCCGCGAAAGGTGGCCCCGTTGCGCGGACACCGGGTGGCCCTGGTCATCGACGACCTCGGCTACAATATTGCATTGGCGGAGGCCCTGTTCGCCATCGACATACCTTTGACCGTGTCCATTCTTCCCAACCTGCAATACACCCATGCCATCGCCCGGAGGGCCGTGGAAAGGGGCAAGGAGGTCATCCTTCACCTTCCCATGGAACCATACGACTATCCGAACGCCCAGGTTGAAGAGGGGACCCTCCTGACCACCATGGATGATTCGCAGATACGGCGGCTCATTGAGAAGTCCTTGGTGGGGCTTGATGGTGTGGTAGGGGCAAACAATCACATGGGATCGCGCATGGTGGAAGATGAAGGGAAGATGCGGGTCATTCTTGAAGAGATGAAGAAACGGGGGTTATTCTTTTTGGACAGCCGCACCTCACCCCGGAGCATGGTATATGACCTTGCACGGAGTATGGGGGTAAAAACGGCGAAGCGGCATGTATTCCTTGACGGCAGGCATACCACCGCCTACATCAGACGTCAGCTCGACAAGGTTGCCAAGGTTGCCCAGGAAAACGGCTGCGGGATTGCCATCGGTCATCTGCATCCCACGACACTGGAGGCGCTTCGCACCCATCTCCCCCGGCTCGCCGAACGGGGGGTTCAATTCGTACGGCTCTCGGAGGTTGTGGAATGAGGGTGCTCCTGGCGATAGAAACCTCGTGTGATGAAACCGCCGCAGCGGTGGTGCGCGACGGCACCTCCGTACTCGGCAACGCGCTTCATTCCCAGATACCCGACCATCATAAGTACGGGGGGGTGGTGCCTGAAATCGCCTCCCGGAGGCACATAGAAACCATCATTCGGATTATCGCCATGGCCATGGACGAGGCGACGCTGACCCTCCAGATGCTCGACGGAATCGCCGTTACCGTGGGCCCGGGCCTGATCGGTTCGCTCCTGGTGGGTCTTGCGGCTGCAAAGGCGATCGCCTTCGCAGCCGATCTTCCCCTTATCCCCGTCGACCACCTGGAGGGGCATATCTATGCCTCCCTGCTCACCTGTCCGGACATCCCCTTCCCCTTTGTCAGCCTCGTGGTCTCCGGGGGACATACCGATCTGTATCTCGTCAAGGACCACGGGAAGTATGAGCTCCTGGGCCGGACAAGGGATGATGCAGCAGGGGAGGCATTCGACAAGGTCGCCAAATTCCTTGGGCTGGGCTATCCGGGGGGGCCGGTTATCGATGAATTGGCCAGGAAGGGTGACCCGCATGCGATCACATTTCCCAGGGCGCATCTGGAAAGGGATTCCCTTGATTTCAGTTTCAGCGGACTCAAGACCGCCGTGTGCAACCATATCCGGTTTGAGCAGGGCCCGGGAGAGGGCATCGGACACGATCCGGCATCGGTTGCCGACATTGCGGCGGGATTTCAGGAGGCGGTGGTGGATGTCCTGGTGTCCAAGGCAATGGAGGCAGTCAGGAGGACGGGGGTCCGTGCCCTGGCGGTAGGCGGCGGCGTCGCCTCAAACAGCAGGTTGCGGGAACGGCTTGACTGTGCATGCAGGGAACAGGGGATCATCATCGTTATCCCGGCTCCCCGGTTGTGTGTGGACAATGCCTGTATGATAGGCGCCGCCGGGTTCTTCAATCAGGCCCGGGCCACCCGTGACTGGAGCATCACCGCACAGGACACCCGTGTTTGGGAGATCCTTTAAGGCGATAGCGCAAGCTTATGCAAACACTCCACGCAATTGTGAAAAAATATACATAGTGTGCAAAAAATCAGATATGGCTCTCGGGAGGGTATATTCCCCGTATATGTCCTTGGGCCCGTTTCATTAATCGAAAGGCCCCGGCCCTCTCCAATCCCTTTGGAGTAAATTCCTTACCATGTGCGCCTTTTTAGGGCTGCACTCAATAATTTCCCATCATCAGGGGGCGATTGAAGCGGCCTGTTTTCAATGGTATAGAAATTGCTTCTTCAAACCCTGAAAGGTTAAACATAGTTGGTTGTAATAATTGATCTGGTCTCGGGGGGAAGTACGCATATGTCATACGACAAATATTTTGACAGCCTTATCGGTAAAAGCGAGCAGATAAAAAAGATATGCCGTCTCATAGGTCTCATCGCCAAAACCAAGTCGACTGTCCTCATTCAAGGCGAGAGCGGCACCGGCAAGGAGGTTGTTGCGAATGCCCTATATCGCCACAGCCTCAGGCACTGTGCACCCTACGTTAAGGTCAACTGTGCAGCGGTGAGCGAAACCCTGCTGGAAAGCGAGCTTTTCGGCCACAAGAAGGGATCGTTCACCGGCGCCTTCGAGGATCGTAAGGGATTCTTCGAGCTGGCAAACATGGGAACAATTCTGCTCGATGAGATAGGCAGCATGCCCTTGAGCGGTCAGGCAAAACTGCTGCGGGTGCTTCAGGAGGAAGAAATAACACCGGTGGGAAGCACGAGGAACATCAAGATTGACACCCGGGTGGTTGCAACCACCAATGTCGTCCTCAAAGAGGCGACCAAGAAGGGGCATTTTCGAGAGGACCTCTTCTACCGTCTGAGCGTGGTGACCATCTTTTTGCCCTCCCTCAGGGAACGAAAAGAGGACATCCCCCTGCTCACCGACTACTTCATAGAGCACTATAACGAGAACCTGAACAAGAAGGTCAAGGGCATCACCGAAGATGCCATGGAATATCTCATGGATTACGATTGGCCGGGAAATGTCCGCGAGCTGAAGAATGTGCTCGAAAACGCCATGATCATGGCGGAGCGGGATTACATTGAATTGGATTCCCTGCCTTCGCTCCAGTTGCGATCCTACCATCAACCCTCAGGCCACATGGACGTGCAGACCTCCGATCTCAACCTCCGGAATCAGCTCAAGGTGTATGAGCGGCTCATCATCCTGAGCGCCCTCCAGAAGAGCAAATGGGTCAAGAGCAAGACCGCCAAGCTTCTCGGAATCGACCGGAGAAACCTCGGCTATTTTATCAGAAAGCACAACATTGTCTTCCCCGACGACAGCCAGCATTGGGAAGACTGATCCTCCGCGCCCTTGTGCCCTTTGTAATGAAGTTATACTACCTGCGCCGTGTTCACTATCGGGACGCCGGTGAAGCTGCGCAGACATGTCTACTCGTGATGATCAGAGTCGAAACGAGCATTGCCGTTTTTTATTAGAAATGCTGTTCAAGGGACAGGGAGAAACCCTCCTGCGTGAGGAAGTGCCCCTCGATGGTGAGGAGCAGCGAGGGAGTAAGGGAGAATCCTATACCCGCATACGCGCCGATGTCCTCTTCCTGCTCCACTTCATCGCGGAATAACCGGTACGTAAGGGCTGGGTCAAGGTTTTCCAACTGGTGCCGATCGGTGTCCTCCTCATACATGAAGTATACCCCTCCCCCATAGAGGGACCATCGTGGCCGGGCAATGCCCACCTCAAGCATCCCCATAACCTCCTCCCAGGTGGTTTCCCTTCTCCATCTATTCCCGAGATCCGACGTATACTCCTCTTCGGCGTCACCGCTCATGTAGTATCCCTGGAGGGCTGTGTATAATCCCGTGGATCGAAACGAGAGGAGGTTGATGCGCATTCCACCGCCATAGGTAAGTCCCGGTTCAGAGGGCTCGTCGTAAGAAGCGCCGATATCCGCATAGATCTCCCAGTAATCGGTCAGCCCGAGACGCATGCACAGGGTGGTCAGGTGCAGGGTGGTTGGAAAGTCATCCTTTTCCTCGCTCCCGAGGGTGACGGGGGTGATCCCGGTCGAGGTGATTTCAGTCCGCCTGGTGACCAGGGTATACACCTCGCGAAATCGGTGTTTCAACCCCACGGCGAATCGGCCCCCGCGCATATTTCTTCCTCTCTGCCGGCGGGTTTTAGGGGCCTTTTCGATCTTCTCCATGGGCGGCGGAGGCGGGGGAGATGGGCCTGCTGCGGGGGGACTTGTTTCGGCCGGTGAAGGCACGGCGGCGGAGGCAATAGCAGGGGGCGCCGCTGCGGCGGCAACGGGAGGTGGAACTTCGGGGGCCGGGGGAGGCACTTCCTTCGCGGGAGTTGGTATTACTTCAGGAGCGGGTGGAGAAGAGGGGCGTTTAATTTCTTCGAGGTTGCTGGATAGCGGCTCATTTTTTCTGATGATCTTGGCATAGTCGCTGACGCGCTTCTGTCGAATCTCACGGCCCATCAATTCCGCGTCTAAACGCACGGAAAACGGTCCCACATAAACCCTGTACCAGTACCCGCTTTGTGGAATCTCCACCCCCCGCACTACGGTGGGCAGTCCCATCCCGCCCAGTTGCTTCACACTGTCTGTTGCATTATTCCATGATTGGAAGGAGCCGACATGGAGGTAGTAGTAGGTGATGCTTCCGTGACAGAGCGAGGGAAGAAGGATGATGAGGGAGAGGAGAATCAGGACGAAGGATAGGTGCAATCTGGGAAAAGGGGGCCTTCCGATCATCCCGTGAATTCCCATAGGTTGTTTACGGCCTTCGTCATTGCATCTCTCCATGTGTCGTGACGCATTGGAAATGGATACTGATACGGCAACGATGGATGTGACATCATTCAAAGACGTGGCACAGCGAACAGGGTGCGCGTGAACACAGGCACTGTCCATTTTTTCCGGCAGGAAAGCCGTGGTGCCGCTCGGGGATTATGTATAAATCCACAGCTTCAGAGATAGCAAGGGACGCCACATCCGTTCTCCTCATATTGGCATAAATGTATCACATATGCAAGGTATGTATCCATGAATCCGGCAATTCTCATTTTGAGTCATTATACCGGGAGCGATCCCTGTGCAGGATGGGTCTATGCAATGAACGGGGGACCGGAGGGGGAGTGACGCACTCCCCCTCCGCAGCGATTTAATCGGGTGTATACTTGGTCGCCTTGAATGTGCCCACCATGGAATAATCGTTGGTCCCCTTCACGGTAAACTGGCCAAAGAACCAGTTATCGTAGATTCGAAGATTGTTGAACGTCCAGACATAATCACTGATCAGATTTGAAATATCGCTGAGGAGCTCATCCCCGTCGATATTGAGGTAATGAAGCATTACCCACTTGTTGTACTTTTCGATCCACCCGGTAACCTTCACCGGCATGATGTCCCCATCCCAGGCCGGATAATCCTCCACGTTCCAGTTATTGACCTGGGCGGTTCCCTCAACCTTGCCCCCCGTCATGATCTGTTTGGTGATATGGAATTTGATATCCCCTGTCGTTTCGATTATGACGTATCCGTTGGGATCGTTCATCACAACCCCATTGGGATCGGTTGCAAAGGCCTCCCATGTCCCCGACCAGTGACCGCGCAGGTCGGGAATGTCCTGGGGTTTCCCGTAGTATTCAGAGGTGTCGGGTTCTTCGGGTTCATTCGACTTCGAGGATTTCTGTGTTGTGGAATATGGATTGAAACCGTAAGGATTGAGTTGAAACCCACCGTACCCGGGAATCCCTCCGGCGAATCCGCCTGTCATGCCGAATGCCGGAACGCCGAAATTCCCTATGCCTGCACCGAATCCGGCGCCGTAAGGCATCCCCGCTCCCAAACCAACCGGTGAAAATCCCCCGGGCATTCCGCCAAAACCGTAGCTGGGGATCCCAAGACTGAAGGCGCCGCCGAAGCCGGATGCCCCATAGTTGAAGCCGCCGCCGAGGCCCGGGTTAAAGCCGCCGAGGCCGGCCCCCCCGTAGTTAAAGCCGGTGCCGTAACTGGGATTGAAACCGCCGAAGTTGGTATTGAGGCCGGAGGTCCCGTAGTTAAAGCCGCCGAGGCCCGGGTTATAGCCGCCAAAGGCGGAGGCCCCGTAGTTAAAGGCGCCGCCGAGGCCGGGATTGAATCCGGAGGCGCCGTAGTTAAAGCCGGTGCTGTATCCGGGGAAGGCGCCGCCGAAGCCGGATGCCCCATAGCCGTATCCGCCCCCGAAAACGGGATTGAAACCGCCCCCGAAAACGGGATTGAAACCGCCCCCAAAGCCCGGGTATGCACCAAATCCGCTGCCGGGAACACTGAAGGGGCTCGGGCCGAATGTCCCGAAGGCTGGAAATTGCGCAAAGGCACCGGGCAGTTGGAAACCACCGGCGAGAAAGACCAGACAGATGAAAACGATGATATGGGAAAACAACCTGACCTTTTTGATATTCATATGTATTCCCCCCGAATCTGTAGAATCAAGAGATGCAAAATATAACGAGCTCAACGAAAAACAGCGACGAACCGATGCCCGTGGTAAGAATGTATCCCTCCCGGTTGTTGGAGGATGGTGTCCGTCGTCTGCGTTTCGGTAATCCTCGCAGGGAAGAAATTGTTTCACTATGTGTAAAAAAGTCATACCCCCCTTCTGCCGGTGATTCGATTATACTCGTTCCGGCACGATATCTATTTCCGTATGCCGGAAGGATTGTCTGCCCTGGTTGTAAGCGCAGAGGGATCGTATCCCTCAGGTTCGACGCCGGGTGTACCCTGCGCATTACAGCCTGAGAAAACGATATAACGCTATAAGGATATACCAGAAGATAGACGACAAAGATTCCATTCCATTACTCACACTATAATGGGTTGCTCGCAATATCGAGCAATTACATGGGGGAATCCGCCCCTGCTTTTTGTGACTCGATCCCTGCAGGGGCGGCATGGTGTCCCTGATGGTATTTCACCCTCCTACAGGCAGGGGAACGTTTCGCCGATAAGTAAGGAGGGAACACGGCCGTCGGACTGCACTGCACTATATGATTCCTATATGCCATGTCGGAAAGGGGAAAGAAAACAATACGCAAGGGTCTGAGGGAGAAACTCTCCCGGATGAAGAGGAGAATTGTAACTGTGCTCCTCTCTCCGGTTATCATCTTTAAAAGGCTCTGTTTCTGGATCGGTTTCGCGATCCTCCTCATTGCCGTGGGTATCGCTTTCATGGTGTTCCTCTTTTTTCATTCCCTGCCCGATATCGCGGGCATGGAATACAGGCAGGTGAGGCGTATGGCAAGGGAACGCGTCTATGAGAGGCTGGAGGATAAAAAAAAGATGTACCGGTGGGTGAACCTTGCGTCGGTCAATAGGGACCTCATCTATGCCGTTATCATGAGCGAGGATGCGGATTTTTTCCGTCACAGCGGCATCAACCTCGATGCATTGATCAACTCACTCGCGGAGAACATCAAGCGCAGGGAGTTTGCCTTCGGAGGGAGCACCATCAGTCAGCAGACGGCCAGGAACATATTTTTGGACGACACCAAGAGCGTGATGAGAAAGCTGAAGGAGCTTTGCATAACCCGCAGGATGGAACGTAGGTTTACCAAGAACGAGATACTGGAGTTCTATCTCAACAGTGCCGAATTCGGTCCCGATATCTTCGGGGTAAATGCCGCGTCCCACTATTATTTCAGCAAACCGCCTTCGGTGATCAATGCAGCGGAAGGTGCGTTCATGGCACTGATGCTGCCTTCACCGCGCAAGAACCACTACCGGCTTTACCTGAACAAAAACCTCTCCGGGCAATGGAAGAGAAAGCTCCGACGGGTATTACGGGATATGTGCACCAGCGGGTTCATCAGCGAGAAACAATACCGTTCCTATCTCAATTACCGCTACTTTCCGGGCTGAATACACCGCAGCCCCCGCAGGGTCGATTTCTTCAGGCATATTGGGTGGAGCCTGCCGTAGGGCGTTTGCTCATGCCGGGGGGTATCAGGTCCGAACGACGGTAAGGATCATCCCTGTTTGCGACTGCTGGTATAATGCTCGTGGTTCGAGAGGCGATCAGTTCCGGGTGGAGGTCTCCATGAGGCGGAAAACGATGGGGACTTCTATACGAATGGACTCCTCCCGTATATCGGAGGGAAAGGGAGGGTAGGGATCCCCCGCTTTTACGTTTTCGATGGCCGCCTGGTCGAGCATGGCGTAGCTCGAACTTTCGGTCACCCTGATATCGCCGAGCCTCCCGTCCCTGAACAGGAGGAATCCCAGCCTCACCGAACCTTCGATTCCTTGCCTTTTTGCTGCCGGGGGGTACGTGCGGATTTCCTCGATGCGCTGGTAAATCAGGGCCAGATACGCCTCGATTTTTTCATTGAAGGAGGACCGTGATGACAACACCGTGGGGATGCGAGGGATATGAACATCCCTGGCGCCGTGAATGATATCCTGGACAGTGGTGTTCGCATAGGGACGAGGAGGTGCGTGGCGCATCGGCTGTGCCGTCCGGATCACTGAAGGGGCGTGCCCGCTCTCGCGGATCTGCCGAGGGCGGGGAAGCGATGTCTGCGCAATCAAGGGTTTTGTTTTCGATGCGGGTGCCGCATGATCCTTCAGGGGGGGAGCTTTCGGTCGAGGGATATCCTGCGGGGTGGAAATCGCAGGGAGCATCACAAGATCGACCTTGATACAGTCTCTATGCACCGCTGGTGAGATCATCCGTCCGCATACGCCAAGAAAGACGCCATGGATGAGGAGGGAGGCAAGCACAGCGATCCGGATTGCAGTATTGGTTTGACGATTATGTCCCATATGAACCATCCCCCTGAGTCATTCACGGCATCATGGAGTAATACTCCATCCGGCTGCCATGGCCGGCGCCCTCCTTGTGCAGTATGTTTCCGTTTGCATCGTAGTGCTCCCACACATCCGGTTTCCCGTTTCCCGTCGTATCCTGCGCTATGCCGGAGATTGCCCCGTCTCGATAGTCGATCCACATGTCCACTCTCCCATCCGCATCCCTGTCCATTCGGCATTTCCTGACCATGCCTGCCTCGTAGTCACACCAGCAGTCCTTTGTCCCGTCCGCATTCTCGTCAGTGATGCCCTGCCGTATCGCCCCCGCATCATCGTAGAAGAACTCCACATCAGGGACCCCGTCCCCGTTTTCATCCCTGGTTTCCCGGATCACTATCCCTCCCTGAAAAAAGGAGGTGCGGTCAAACCTTCCATCCGCGTCGGTATCCTTGTCCGCTTTTAGCATTGTGCCGTTGCGGTATTCCTGGATTTCATCGATCCTTCCGTCATAATCCGCGTCCAGTTTTTGTTCCTTCACCAGGCCGTTTTGATCAAAGAAGAGCCAGGTGTCCACTTCCCTGTCTCCGTTTGCATCCCTTTCCTGCCGGGCATGATTCCCGTCGATATAATAGTCCCAGACATCAATCACCCCATTCCGATCCTTGTCCTTGCGGACCTCGGCGAGGATTCCTTCGGCAAACACCATGACGAGATCCATATTCCCGTCAAGGTCCGTATCCCGTTCCTCCTGTTCCACCCTTTCTGCGTCGTCGAGGAGTATCCGGACATCCGGTTGCCCGTCATGATTCTCGTCGAGCTGGGTCTTGAAAACCTTGTCTTCCGCATTCAGATAGACCCACTGGTCGACGTTTCCATCCCGGTTTCTGTCCTTTTCCTGCCGGCAATGCCTGTCTCCATCGAAGAAATCCCAGGTGTCCGGAATCCCGTCTGCATTGGTATCCCGGGTGACCAGCACCGGCTTCTCTCCCTGGAAGTGCTGCCATGTATCCACGTTGCCGTCGAAGTCGGCATCCATCTCCACCCTTTCCAGATGTCCCCCCGGGGAATAGTGTCCCCATAGGTCCGGTGCTCCGTCCCGGTTCGTGTCCTCCGTGTAGCGGGGTTCGTTACCGACCCTGCCGGAGGGGGCGGGGAAAAGAGGGGATTCGGCGAGCAGAAGAATCAACACGACGACAGTGATCCCGCTCATGGTTTTTCCTGGCCTTATGTCCATATGCACCTGCCTCCTGCAAGCATATGCCAGTATACCCTTTTGCGGGCGCCAAGGAAAGTGATGGTTTTGGTTTCTCAGGGAGTGTCGGGGATCGGGGAGATGAGGATCCTGCTGGTCCCCATGGTTGAATGGCGTATGAGGTGTGCGATAAGGATGGTGCCCTTGTTTTTCAACACCCTGGTCATCTCGAGGAGGGCCTTCCGTTTATCGGGAAGATTGGGAAAGACCGCAAAGCAGATGATCAGGTCGCAGAAATCATCCGGGAGGGGGATGTGCTCGATGTCGGCCTGAATGCAGAGGAGGGGAACCTTTGTCTTCTTTTTTTTTACCCTTTTCAGGGCATTGTAGGAGCGATCCATGGCGAATATTCTGCCGTCCCTTCCCACCTTCCGTTTGAGCAGGGGGGGAAGAATTTCCGTTTTTGTGCCGATGTTCAGGACACATGAGCCCCTTTTGACGGTAAATCTGGACACCAGATTGCAGGTGCGCTCCATGACCTCTTCCGGGTACCACGCCGCTTCCAGGATCTCGGCATGTTTTCCGTTTATGATATCCGTTTTGCTCAATGTGTATGCTCTCTTCAAAGGGATCAAGAGACGTCTTATCCCGTCTTTTTCCCGGATGTGCGCCAACGCCCGCCATCTAAAGACAGCACGGGATTCGGATATACCACCTATCATGATATTCGTCTAAAAGGGCGCAAAGCTTCATGTTTCCGGGACATAAGCCAGGGGAATTTGTCTCGTGGCAGCCATGCCCTTATAATTACCACAAGGTTTTTTTACTATTCTCTCGGATTGCAGGTTTTCGAACGATCCGGTCCGAATGAGGAATGGTCGTGAAAAGATTGGTCATTGTATTCGGCGTTATCCTGGCGGTTTCCGCACTGATCGTCTATTACTGGAGGGGATATTTTTCGGGTTCTCCCCGGCGCGCCGCGCCGCACTTCTCGATCCCATCCAGGCATTGCGGTATGAATGAGCCGGAGTTATCCCCCTGTCACCACTTCCGTAGTGAGAAGTATGGTGCAGACGTCTGTTGCGGCCTTGTATGAACGATACACTACCAGCCGAGTCCGGGAATCCCTCCATAGCTGATGCCTCCGGCGCTGATAAAGCCACCCTCCACGGCGCCGCCTCCTCCAAGACCAAAGGCCGCACCGGGACCGATGCCTGCGCCGAACAGGGGCCCTCCGCCCATGAGGAAGCCGCCACCCATCAAGCCCAAGCCGCCGCCGAACAGGCCCAAGCCGCCGCCGAACAAGCCCACGCCGCCGCCGAACAAGCCCACGCCGCCGCCGAACAAGCCCACGCCGCCGCCGAACGGCATGAAGAGCCCTCCAGCCGCTGACAAATCGCCCGTGCCTTCAAACACTCCACCTACGGGAACCATGGCACCCAGACCGAACAGACCCAGGAGGCCGGCGCCCGCTGCAGCGGACTCGGGAAGCTCGTTCACCATGGCATAGCCGGTGGCAATGCCGGGGCCCGTTACCGTGCCTGTTTCCACGTTGCTGACATCTGCGCCGAAGTACCAACTGGTGGGATTTGCCTCGTTATAGTAAGCGAAATTCGGAACGAATGCCATCCCTTCCTTGGTGTATGCATAGTCCCACCCCCATGCATTGTTCATGGCGGAGGCTTCTTCCCCATAGGTCTCCAGTGCCATCACACCCCTGAGGTGGTTGCTCACTCCCATCAAGTCGATGGGCATGGGGAGGCCGAAGGATGCGTGAGATACACTCGTGCCGCTCCCGGTAACCGGCAGGATACCCATTGCACCGGCGCCCTGTGCCGTATTGACGGATGTGCCGTAGTAAAACCAGGGCATGCTGATCTCCCTGCTCAGGTGGGTGGCAGAGCCCAGGGGGGTGGAGACCACAGAGGTGTCGGAGCTGAACCCCCCGTACGGTGAGGCCACCTTGTTGTACTGCCCGGTTGCCACAGTGACGGGATCAGCGTAATAGGCGCTTCCCTTCTGGTAATTCATCCCCAGGATATCGCTGTACATCATTGACTGGGAACCGGCCTGGCTGATGATATCGGCGTACGAGGACACGGATGTGGCCTGGGTGGAAAAGGGGGTGGTTAACGTTCGCTCATCAAAGGTATAGCGACTCAAAAGGTCGAAATATGAGCCCGAATTCTGCGTGGTGACGCCGAATGGATTCGCGGATACCACGGAAACACTGGAGCCGAGTGAAGGAAGTTGTGCCTGCACCGGGGCTGCGATAAGGCTCAGCACACAGAACGATGCAAGCACGGCAAAGACCGCACGCTCCAAATACCCTTCCTTGAGCATGATACATCCTCTCCTTTCTGCAATGAATATACAATGTTCAGCAGTGGTCATATCGTTTCTCACCGGGGACATCGCATGGTCGTCGGGCGATCATGAGCCGATTGGTTGGCCATAATAGTATACATTATATAATATAGCACATTTATTATTTTTTATAAATAGCGGTGGGACTTCCCCGGCACTTCGGATTTTGACATGCACCCGGCCTGATGATTAAAAACGGGAATTGCTGCACCCTCTCACCCGCCGAGGAATGATGTCACGCCGGAGGGGTCAGTTCGTAGTCGGACTTCGAAGGGCTACCGGTACACGGTGATATCCATGGATTTTTTTGCAAAGGTGTACTGGTGAAAGTGATCCAGGTAGAAGTTCCCCTTGTCCTCGAAGGGATACCAGACAAGCTCCCGCTTCGTGACCACGAGGGTGTGATCATTATAAAAATTCAACGCCTTTGGATCCTGCCTTCCCACAACGGCAAAGAGGATGACATCGAGCATCTCCTCCGCCTCGCTCAACGGAAGCGAGGCATTGAATATCTGCGTGTGAGGGAAGGGACCGGCTGGGGCGACGGGCAGGAGCCTTTGATGACGGTTGATGGTGGCGGCGAGCTTGAGGAGCGCCCGGGCATTCCGGGTAACCAGCGCGGGGACGTATAACCGGATCGGCCGGCTCGGGTCTTCATTCCTGAGCATGAATCTCCCCATCTTCATTAGGCCGCTGAGGTCCTGGATGGTCTTCAATGAGAGGTTCGCGGCCTTTGAGTTTGCCTGTACCTCGAAGCGCCAGAAGGGGAGGTATACGGTGCCTGTTTGGGTCCGGGCATTCAGAAGGGTTACGGGGATCGAATGATAATCCCCGTCCTTGAGGAGCCAGAGGCGGCCGCACATGGCGCAGTAAAAAATGATGTCGAAATCCCCGGCGGGCAGATCATGCCCGCAGTTCTTGCACCGGTGGGAGAGGAGGTTGATTGTATAGGGATGCCCTCCTGTCTCTTCCTTGACGGAATCCGCGTTTCCCCGCACATCCTCGATCAGGCTTCTGCCTATCCCGTCGATCAGGAAGGTGCGGGGACCTGTCGGCCCGGTGCACGCGACCCGCATCACCGGATAATAGATCAGGAAGAGATGCTCCCCGATGAGGTGCAATCGCTTGTACACGGCCTGACCTGCCTCACACAACAGATTCGTCTCGGCAACCTTTGCCGCCTGGGTGTATGCGGCGTCCCGATCGACCGATGCCGGGAGCACGGTCCCCTTGCCCTTGAGTGCCGCGCTGTCATAGGGCTCGATGGCCAGCACCTCCGTTCTGACGCTCAGGGAATTGAACGTGCCGGCGAAATCCGGGCAGGCCTGGAAGGAATAATACCATGTCTTGCCGATGGTATCGTTTTCCCCCTTTGTGGTGTATGTGAGATAGAGCATTCCCTTGAAATACCAGAAGGGCTTGTACACGGTGGTGATCCGGTCTATGGAGAAGACCCCGGGCATGCCTTTCCCTCTGCCCATCAGGGCCTTTCGTATGATGCACTGTATGTCGTGGTTGCTCGGGGTGCGGGGCTGGATGATGTATTTGAGGATGTTCCCTCCCTGCTTGATGCGCAGCACGGAGCCGCAATAGGTGCAGGTAAAGGCATAGGCGCCTTCAGGGAAACGGATGGGACCGCCGCATTCGGGGCATTTTACGGTGACGACGAACGGTGAGCGCATGCATCATCACTCGTGGTTTATTCGATCTTCTGCCCGCAGTTTGGGCAGAATTTCGTCCCCGGAGGCAGGTCAAGCTTGCAGGTGGCGCATTTTGGCTTCGTTTTTAGATTCTGTCCGCAGTTCATACAGAATGTGGCGTGCACCGGCACCACCTTCGAACAGTTGGGGCACACGCTGGAGCGCACCATCTGATGGCCGCACCGGTAGCAGAAACGGCTGTTTTCAGGGGTGTAGGCCAGACATTCGGGGCACTGGACGGTGGGGATCGAACCGCCGGCAAGGTCTTTTTGCTCGGATGAGAACGCCTTGCTCATGTACCCCGGCATCAGCATCCCCACCCCGAGCCCGATGCCCGCTCCGGCGCCTGCCGTGCCTGCACCACCCTGGGCGTCCATGGATTTCGCCAGCTTGAATTTGAGGAACTGGTCCAGGTTTTTCACCGCACCCATGCCGCTTCGCTCGTCGATCATCCGCTGCACCTCTTCAGGAGGGGTCATGGAGGTGATATAGAAATCGAGAAGCTCGATCCCATACTTACCGAATTCCTCCAGGAGCCTTTGCCTCAATTCAGTGCCGAGTTCCTCATAGTGTTTGGGGAGATCCAGGATGGTCTTCAGTTTTTCCCCCATCAGGTCGTTCAACCTGCATACGATGATATTGCGCAGGTACTCCTCGATCTGGGAGGTGGTGTAGGTTGCCTCCCTGCCCACGAGCTGATTGATGAAGAGGAGGGGTTCGGTGATGCGGCAACTGTATACCCCGTATCCGCGCAAGCGGATCAGCCCGAGTTCACTGTCACGGAAAGCGACCGGTTCCCGCGTTCCCCACTTCAGGTCGATAAAGGTCTTGTGGTTGATGAAATAGGCCTCTGCCTTGAATATGCTCTCGAATCCCCAGGGGGCGCTGAAGAGCTTTGTAATGATCGGCAGGTTGAAGGTGGAAAGGGTATGACGTCCGGGACCGAAGGAATCGCATGCCTTGCCGTCCCGGTAGAACACGGCGGACTGTGTCTCCCTCACCACAAGTTGGGCGCCCAGCTTGATATCCGCCGATCCCGCCTCGGGATATCGATAGATCATCTCGGTGGGGGATGGATCGGGCCATTCAATAACCTCCATCATTATAGCCATGGTATGCGTCTCCCTGTTTATGTTTCAATATGTTTTATATGTTATGGTACAGCCGATACTTATTGTTCGGATGATTGGGCCTTTACATTCAAGAATTTCGTACCATGGATTTCCATTGCCTGTCGCATGGCATCGATCAATCGCGACCAACAACGGGCACTTCATTTCCGCCAAGGACCGTAATGAATAGACTCCGCAGCCGGTCTTAACAATTTGAGGGACTCTTCACCATTAACCACGGGGGGATGACACGTTCGATCATGGCCCCCTTCATATCGTTCTCTTTGATTTTTATTGCCATCATGGTAAAATATAAACAACAAATCATACGAGAATATTCTTTTGGCCATCATTTCCATGCGTTACAGCTATTCCGCTTATTGCAGTTATGCCTTAACGTCACCATCGCATGGTGCAGCATCGATATTAAAAACAGGGTAAAGACCAAAAGAGGGGGGTGAGAGAGAGGTTCTTGAGGTCAGTGTTCTCCTTCCAATAATTCAACTCAATTTTTTTGCCTATAAGGAGGGAAAAACGACGAGCACAAGGAATGTCTTAAGGCCGATCTTGTCTATGCTTGGTAATGAATGACACCATGTATCAGGAGGTGCTGAGATGCGTGTAAGGAAAGGATTATTCTACTGGATATTCAGCGGCCTGTTGGTAGGTATGGCCCTTTGTCTGATCGCCGCCCCTGCTGCTCAGGCCCAGAACTGGCAGGCGATTCCGCCGTATAATCTGCTGTGGCCCCTCTGGTCTCCCATGCTGTCCCCTCCCAATCCCGTGACCGGCGTGCCGACCCCGCTGCTCAGTTCCGTAACCAAAAATACGTTTCTTCCCATAGAGCCCATCATGCTCTGGGATCCCGTGCTGCGGGGATATCCTTACGTACTCTATAATATCCCGCAACCCCTTGGCGGGGGCATGGTCTTCTTCGATCAATACTTCGGGCTCAATCCCTGGCCGCCGCGCTACCTCATCGACCCCATCACCGGCCTTCCGGATCCCATCACCCTTCCCACGGGGTATGCGACGCTGTCACCGACGCCGCTCGATCCCTTTGCCGATTTTCTCACGATTGCCAACCTGTATTACCTGGCTCAATATCCGCCCGGCTTGTTTTCCACCGGGGTTTCGGGCCTGCTGACAACGGCCGAGATATGGGGCCTGCCGCCCCTTTAACCACATGGACACCAGGAATATGTATTCGAATTTCGTTTGAGTATTTGATTGATAAGGAGGATGTGAGATGCATGGAAGGAAAGAAAACCTGCGTTGCGCAGTGCTCATCATTGCGCTCTTCATAGCCGTCATGGTGATCCCCTCCGGAACCGCCCAGGCACAGTACTGGCAGGCGATTCCGCCGTATAATCTGCTGTGGCCCCTGTGGTCTCCGGCCCTTTCGCCGACGAATCCCGTAACCGGCGTACCGACCCCGCTGGTAAGCACCCTCACCAGCGGAACGGTTCTTCCTGCTCAACCCGCCCTTTTGTGGGATCCCTCGTATGAATTGCCCTACCTTCTGTACAATGTGCCTGTTGCCTATGGCGGCGGCATGGTATACTTTGATCCCTATTTCGGGCTTAATCCATTCCCGCCCCCGTATCTGCTCGATCCCATTACCGGTTCACCCAATCCCCTGACCCTTCCCACGGGATTTGCATCGCTCTCGCCCACCCCCCTGCAGACCACCAATCTCTTTTATGCAAACCTGCTCTATATATCCGAGTATCCGTATATTGCCCTGGGGGTGCTCAACAGGATCACCAATCTCTTGACACCCGGCGAGATATGGGGATTGACGCCGTTGATTTAGTGCCCGACACCGCCTTGATTGTCGTTTTGTTGTAGGAGGTAGGTACATGTTATTAAAAAGACAGATCGTGATAAAAGGGGGGACGGGGCTGTTGCTCCTCATCGCCATGTTTTTGATCGCCTCGCCTGCAGTACAGGCGCAGAACTGGGTCCCGATACCTCCCTATAACCTGCTGTGGCCCCTGTGGTCTCCTGCCCTCTCTCCGCCGGATGCCGTAACCGGGATACCGATACCGCTCCTCAACTCGCTCAACAGCCAGACACTGCTCCCCGTGCAGCCGGTGCTTATGTGGGACCCTGTTATACGGGATTTTCCGTACATGCTGTACAACATTCCCCAACCCTTGGGCGGTGGAATGGTCTTTTTTGATCAGTACTACGGCCTCAATCCCTGGCCGCCCCCGTATCTGACCGATCCTGTCACCGGATCGCCTGTTCCCATTACGCTGCCGACGGGGTTTGCCGCACTTTCCCCTACGCCCCTTGATCCCTTTGCCGACTATGTGACCCTGGCCAACCTGTACTTTCTTTCAGAATATCCGGCGGTTTTATTTCCCACGTCCCTCTCCCGCCTGTTGACAACGGCCGAGCTTTGGGGGCTCCCTCCCCTGTGAGGCAGCGTGCAGGATAAAGGGAAATGTGAGGATACGGTCAAAGGTGTATGACAACGATGTGAGAACAATACAACGATGTAGTATCGCTATGGTAATAAGGAGGATTTGACATGAATGGGACGAAAAGCTCATTGGCAAGGGTGGCAATGGCCATTGCCCTTTGTATGTTCGTGGCATTCATCTGCGCCGGCCGGGTTGGCGCGGTGCCCTTGACCACACTCATCGGAGGGGGAGGTGTGGGGACCACGAACTGGACACAACTGCCCCCCTACAATCTCCTGTGGCCGCTGTGGTCTCCGGTTCTTTCCCCTGTGGACGCGATTACCGGATTGCCCACGCCTATTGTTTCAAGCGTCAGCAACAACACCATCCTGCCCGTCCAGCCGGCCCTGTTTTGGGACCCTGCCAGGCAGTTCCCCTTTTTGCTTTACAACATCCCTGAGGTCTTCGGGGGAGGGCTCAGCTTTTTCGACGCGTACTATGGCCTCAACCCCTGGCCGCCGTCGTATCTCGTTGATCCGCTTACCGGCCTGCCTGCTCCCATCAGCCCTGCGGCCGGTTTTGCCACGCTGTCGCCGACGGCCATCCTCCCCGGATTCATATTCACCGGGAATCTGCTGTACAGCGAGCAATACGGCATCCCCGTAACGTCCCTGCTCACTGCGGGGGATATCTGGGGCCTGTCTCCCCTGGCCGGTCTTTTACCGGTGATATAAGGATTTTTTGGGGGGGCTCACATAGAGTCTGTCTGGCCATTCGTCGACCTGATCGGCGAATGGCCTTTTTTCTTGCCCATTCGGCCGCACTCCGGCGCATTGCCGCGTGCTTTCCGAACAAACGCTCATGCCCTTTCAGTGCCCCACGAAGCATGAAAATATGTTTTGATTTTTGGAACAAAAACTGTCAATTCAAGACCTGATCCCAAGCCTGCATATTTTTCGTAATAAGGAACCATTCCCTTTGCATCGGAACCATCCTACAGCCGCCGTATACCTTGTGGATCACGGGTACAAGCTCGATGAACGGATCTGGGATCGGGGATTGCATGGATGGTCGAGACGAGAAGAAGGATGACTAACGGTGAAGGGTGATGCGACGAAGGGATGAGGATTAAAGGTCTTCGATCAATCCTTTGAGTTCGTCGTGCTTCATGGGCCGCAGGATATAGAGAAACTTCTGTGCTGCGAGATCGATCTGTTTTTTCTTCTTCAGGGGTTTGCCCTTCCCGTCGATGAAGACCATGACCTTGGGGCGGAGGATGAGCCCCTTGTTGACCTTGTCCACTCTTCCTATCTCCCGTGTGGAGAGCATTACCCAGCTTCCCTCGGGATAGAGACTCAGTTCCTCCAGAAGGATCTTGGTGAGGTGCGGGGGAAAGAACATGTCGCTGTGCAGGATGGAGAGCAGGGTCTCGCTGGGGACCATCGCATGACGGTACGAGGGCGGGTGGGTGAGGGCATCGTAGACGTCCGCGAGCCGGATGATCTGATCTATTTCCTCGTCATAGGTGATCCCGGTGAGCAATTCCTCGGGTAATTCCACGTCCTTTCGGGCATGGGTAAGGGCAAGCAGCCCCAACACCTTGAGCCGGGAGGTTTCGTATTCGAGCCTGATTCCTATCTTGATGGCAATGAGGCACACATTCAGCGAGTGGGCGAAGATGTAATCCTGTTCAAAGATCTTGCTGGTATAGAGCAGAAGGGGTTCATTCTCAACCGACAACCGGCAGATAATAAAATCCAGGAGGTTGGAGATGGACCTTTTGACCATTTCATTGTCGGTGGTCCCGGCAAGCCTCCGTATAATCGAAAGACAGCCGACGTAAATGTTTTCAATCTTCCGGGCGCCGGTTTCCGATATGCCCTTTTTAAGGTATGCCTTTTCCGTCATTGATTTAAGACTCTTTCGATCTTGGCTATCAAGTCACCCATATGGGGGGTCTTTCTCACGTAGTCAACCACACCCAAATTGCGGGCCAGCATCTCGTCCTCGTTTTCCTTGACCGCGGTGCACATGATGATGGGGATGGTACGCGTTTCCTCTATGCTTCTCAGCTTGAGAACGGTTGCCAGACCGTCCAGTTCGGGCATCATGACATCCATGACGATGATATCCGGGGACATCTTTTTTGCCTGCTCAATACATTCAAGTCCGTTTTTTGCCTGAGTGACGCTGTATCTGTTGTCAGACAATATTCGCTTGAGCAAAAGGAGCATGTCCTCATCATCATCCACAACCAGAATCCTATTCTTTTTGCCGAAAAACATGGTGTGCCCCTCTTCGGTTAAATTATATATGTATATATATCTATATCGTACATATTACCGTAAATATTTATACCAAAAAGCGGTTCGCGACAAAGGCTTGGGTGGACAGGTGCGGGAATCAGGAGTCGATACGTGCGTGGTGCATGGCGGCAGGATGAATGAGCCGGTGAGGAGCAAGGGGTATTTTTATACATTCAATGAGATCGAGATCCATCCCGAAACGTGGTGGGAACGGGGAAATCAGTCGTTAACCGACGGTACGTGAGGCCTCTGCTGCTGCATCCAAAAGACATGCCGTATGCGGGATTTCCATTTTTTCATTGCAAGGCCCCTTTTGAGGGCGGGCAGGCATTCACGCGCAGACCTTTCCCCTGCCGTGATGCAATCATCAATCCTCTTGAAATCCGCCCAATTGATGGACTCCACTGCCGGTCGGATGATGAAATCGCCACTGGCCAGGCGTCTTGATTTGAGGATGGATCGGGTGATGGCATCAGCCCGGCACACGATGTCAAGGGAGTTCATGTAGGATTTCGCGCTTTCCAGGTCCGAGCCCACATCCACGCCGATCACATAGTCGGCGCCCATGGCACATGCATCCTCCATCGGCACCTCCCTGGTCCATCCCCCGTCGATGCATATTCTGCCGTCAATCCGGATGGGGGGCAATATGCCGGGGATCGCCGCACTCGCCATAACGGCCTGCTTTATGGAACCCTGTGTAATCAGGATTTCTTCGCAGGTATTGATATCGACGGTGGTTGCCCCGAATGCCACCTTCGTGTTCGAAATGTCAACGTCATCAAGGACATAACCGATATTTTTGGCGAAGGTTTCCTCCGAGATAAAGGAAAGCCTGGAGATTGCCATGCCATAGAATATCTTTTTTTTCATAAAATTAGAGAACCGGTAGAATATCCCCTCTCCCTCTGCGGATGCCTTTTCGGAGTTGGAAAGGAAATCGAATTTCGCCCTTTTGAATTCCTCGCTGCCCAGAAAATCACGGATACGCCCCTCCAGGGACAGGGCATCGGGCTGGAGCGCGTACATGGCGCCTATGATCGCTCCCATGCTGCTTCCTACAATCATGTCGGGAAGGATTCCCTCCGACTCCAGGACCTTCAAAATACCGATGTGGGCCAACCCCCGTGCCGCACCTCCGCCGAGGGCAAGGCCCAATTTAAAATATCTGCTCACCGTCTTTGCCTCCTGCAAGCGCCGTGGGGATTTACCTTCCCCTATCAGGCATATCCCGTTGGGAGAGTATTTCTCAAGGGGCCTTCCGAACGGCTTGCTCACTGGCGAGTGCCCCATGAGGATACAATGCTGAAATGTCACAGTACAGTATTACGCAGTATGCGATTACCATTTATAACAAAAAACGATGGAAATATAAATATCGGCGGGGTGGGGCGCACAATCCGATATGGACAATAGGGCGAATGATCATTATAATTCATTTTCATTTACGTCATACGTGGTCGGCAATTTAGATTTCGTGACTGTATTGTGGTGAGTAGATATGCCTGCTCACGCTTGCGGCATAACGATTCGACATTGGAATTGCCGGAGAATTACAGGAAACTGTGGAAGAACGTGAAGGGGAATGCGTATGAAACGACGAAGGATCGGCATCCTTACCGGCGGAGGTGATTGCCCCGGGTTGAATGCGGTTATCCGTGGGGTGACCAAGACAGCCATTCTGCAATACAACATGGATGTGGTGGGTTTTTTCGACGGCTTCCTGGGGCTCATGGAGAATCGTTATACCTTTCTGACATACGAAGACGTTTCGGACATCCTTACCCGGGGAGGGACCATCCTCGGCACCAACAACAAGGCGAATCCCTTTCAGCATGTGGTGATAAGGAATGGCACAAGGATCGTAGATGATGTCTCAGATACGACCATGGGCCATTATCGCGATCTGGGCCTGGAGGCATTGATCGCGGTGGGGGGCGACGGCACCATGACCATAGCGGGTATGCTGGCGGAGAAGGGGGCGGCAATCATCGGCATCCCCAAGACAATCGATAAGGATCTTGTGGAAACCGACACCACATTCGGTTTCGACACCGCCCGGCAGATTGCCACCGAGGGGATCGACCGGCTGCATACCACGGCCGAATCACATCACCGGGTCATGGTGGTGGAGGTGATGGGGAGGAATGCCGGATGGCTGGCCCTCGAAGCGGGGATCGCGGGTGGGGGGGACATCATCCTCCTGCCTGAGCTCCCCTACCACATGGATGAAATCATCCGCGTGGTTCGAAAAAGGGCGGGAAAGGGCAAGCGGTTCAGCATTGTGGTGGCGTCCGAGGGTGCCCGGCCCGAGGGGGGAGCGCCGGTCATTCAGAGGATCGTGGAAGACAGCCACGAGCGGGTGCGTCTGGGAGGGATAAGCCACTTTATCGCGGAAAAGATAGAAGACCTGACGAGTATCGAATGCCGGGTGACCATCCTGGGACATCTTCAGCGGGGCGGCACCCCCAGCGCACTCGATCGGTTTCTCGCCACCCGATTTGCCGTCAAGGGTATGGAGCTGGCGGCTCAGGGGGATTACAACCGGATGGTTGCCTTGAAGGGTGATGAGATCACCTGTGTTCCGCTCGCTGAGGTTGCGGGAAGGCAGAGGCTGGTGCCCCCCGATTCCCCGGTCATCAAGGCAGGGCTTTCGGTGGGCACGAGCTTCGGGGTGCCGATGACATAGGGGGGCGGTGAAACGAGTGCCGCTCAAAACGGAAGGGGGAACATCATGGCGGTAACAAAGACAGGGGAACGATATCGTTGCAATGTGTGCGGGAATGAAGTGACCGTGACCAAGGTGGGCGGGGGAGAACTCGTCTGCTGCGATGAGCCGATGGAGAAGATCGGGGAATAGCGCAGGAAGGCGACAGGCAAAGGGCGCAGATGGAACAGCATTTGGAGCACCGGACACGCAGGAAACTCTCCCCGGGACAGGCGGACCCGCTCGGGGCGACCATCGGACAGGATGGGGTCAATTTCGCCCTCTATTCCCGGAATGCCCGGGAGGTCTACCTCCTTCTCTTTGATCGTTCCGATGGAAATCCCACGGATATCATCAAGATGGAGCGCAGGAACAATTTTGTGTGGCACGTATTCGTCCATGGGATCACTGCGGGCCAGCGTTACGGATATAAGGTCAAGGGCCGATACGATCCCGCCGAGGGGTTGTGGTTTAACGAATACAAGCTTCTGATCGATCCCTATGCCAAGGCACTTACCCATAAATTCATAAACAAGGATGGCCTCCTCTTCCCGTATGACGTGAATGTCCCTGATGACCTGACCATGGATAGACGGGACAATGCACGAATTGCTCCCAAGGGTATTGTTATCGACGATACCTTTGATTGGGGTGAAGACCCAAGGCCGGGCATCCCTCTGGAGAAACTGCTCATATACGAGGTGCATCTCAAGGGGTTTACCGCCCATTCCTCCTCGAAGGTGCGCCATCCGGGAACATATGAGGGATTCATCGAACGGATACCCCATCTTAAGGATCTGGGCATCAATGCCGTGGAATTTCTTCCGGTCCATGAATTCCATGTTCGGGACGCCCTCCTCGAGAAGGGATTGACCGAATACTGGGGATACAACACCATCGGTTTTTTTGCACCGGAGGTGTCGTACGGCACCCGGAGATCACCCGGATGCCAGGTCGCGGAATTCAAGCGTCTGGTAAGGGAACTCCACAAGGCGGGCATCGAGGTCATTCTGGACGTTGTCTACAATCACACCGGCGAAGGTGATGCGCTCGGCCCCACCCTGTGTTTCAAGGGGATCGACAATCCGACCTACTATCTCCTTTCGGAAACGCATGGGAAGCCTTATCGGGAGTTTCTGGATGATGATACGGGATGCGAAAACACGATGAATGTGGAGAATCCCCAGGTGTTGCGCCTGATCCTCGATTCCCTTCGCTACTGGGTTCAGGAGATGCACGTTGACGGTTTTCGCTTTGATCTGGCATCGATTCTCGCACGGGTGAAGGGGACATTCAGCAAGGATTCCGTGTTTTTCGACGCCGTATCACGGGATCCCCTCCTGAGCACGGTCAAGCTCATTGCCGAACCGTGGGATCTGAAAACCTACCAGGTCGGGAATTTCCCTCCCCTGTGGTCGGAATGGAATGGAAGATTCAGGGATACGGTGCGGCGTTTCCTGCGGGGGGATGCCGGGCAGGTGAAGGACCTTGCCTGGCGTCTTACCGGATCGGCCGACCTGTATGAAAACAATGGGCGCTCCCCCCATAACAGCATCAATTACATTACCTGTCACGACGGTTTCACCCTGAACGACCTTTTCTCCTTTAACCAAAAGCATAACCAGGCGAATGGCGAGGCAAACGGGGACGGCTCATCCGAAAACTACTCCTGGAATTGCGGCCATGAAGGCGCAACCCGGGATGCGCGGATCATCAAGCTCAGGAAACAACTGGCGAAGAATGCCCTGTGCTGCGTGTTCTTTTCCCTGGGTACATCGATGCTCATGGGTGGGGATGAATTCCTGAGGACCCAGAAGGGGAACAACAATCCCTACTGCCAGGACAATGCCGTAAGCTGGCTCGATTGGCGTCTTCTGAAAAAAAATGACGATGTGTATGCATTTTGTAAGAAGGCGATCGACTTCCGTAAACGGTATCCGGTGATAAACCGGAAACGTTTCTACTCGGGCAGGGACCACGATGCAGATGGGGTCCCGGACATCGAATGGTTTGGCGCGAATCTGGAGCCCCCGCCGTGGGACGATCCCGGTTTGCGGTTCATATGCTATCAGCTTGACGGCAGCGAGCCGCCTACACCGATGGGAGACTACCACCTCTTTTTTATCCTGAATGCGGACCCCTCGCC